>SHXV01000039.1 GCA_009693105.1 Dehalococcoidia bacterium | reverse complement strand
CGTCGCGATGATGTGGCGCTCGGCGATGCCCAGCGCCTGCAACGCGCGCAGCCGATCGCGCAGCGTGCGGGAGTTGCATCCGCCGATCAGTTGCCCCAGCTCATTGAAGCGGCGCTTACCGTGGCTGAGTTCAAGCAGGATGTGCGGCACCCACTTCTGCCCTAGCAGTGCGAGCGTGGCCCGCACGGGGCTGTATTCATTTGACCTGTCGTGTGTAAGCTTCCGGTCCAGCACCCTGTTCCACCCCATAGCGAGTTTCTGCCTTCACCGTAATGATACCGGTGATCGCGCTTGTGCTCAACTGCACAAATACGCGTGGATCGCCGGCACGGCCTGCCGCGCGCTGGCCATGGCGGTGACGACGAGATCGGCGCCGTTCACGTTGTCGCCCCCGGCGAAAACGCCCGCCCGGCCGGTCGCGCCGTTCTGATCGACGACGACCAGCGAGCGCCCGTGCGTCTCAATTCCCGCCGTGGATGTGATGAGGTCGTCTCCATCGTACCCAGCCGCGATGATCACCGTATCGGCCTCGATGGCGAAGTCGGAGCCCTCGACTCCGACCGGACGCCGCCTTCCCTGGGCGTCCGCTTCCCCCAGCTCCATGCGCTGGCAAATCACCCGCCCCACGCTGCCATCTTCCGCCGCCTCAAACCGGAGAGGATTGGCCAGGAAGTGGAACTGCACCCCTTCTTCCTTGGCGTTCTTCCGCTCCTCCGCCCGGCCGGGCATCTCGCTCTCCGTACGCCGGTAGACGCAGAGCACTTCGTCCGTCCGTAGCCGGACGGCGGTGCGCACGCAGTCCATCGACGTGTCGCCACCGCCGATGACCACGACACGGCGGCCCGGATCGAGCGGCGCCCGCATCGACTCCGGCAGCATCTGCGGGGGAAGATTCCCCCGGACCAGGAACTCGGTCGCGCTCATCACGCCGGGGAGATCCTCCCCCGGCACGCCGATGCGCACGCCCTTGCCGGCGCCGTGGCCCAGGAACACGGCGTGGTACCCCTGCCCGAACAGGTCGTCGATGCTGACGTCCCTGCCCACCTCGACGCCCATCCGGAAGCTGACGCCGAGCGTGGTCAGCGCCGCGATCTTGCGATCGAGCACCGCCTTGTCCATCTTGAAGTTGGGGATGCCATACAGGAGGACACCGCCCGGCTGGGGCCAGGCATCGTACACGGTGACCGCGTGGCCCAGCTTTCGCAGCTCCTCCGCCACGACAAGGCCGGCCGGTCCCGCCCCGATCACGGCGACGCGCTTTCCGCTGTCGGCCCCCGCGCAGACCGGAAGGCCGCCATGCTCCGCGGCGTAATCGGCAAGGAACGCCTCCAGTCGTCCGATGGCGACGGGAAGGTTTTTTTTGCCCACCACGCAGGAGCCCTCGCACAGCCGCTCCTGGGGACAGAGTCTGCCGCACATATCAGGCAGGTTGCTTGTCTCCTGGAACACGGCGGCCCCCCCCAGGATATCGCCGGCCTCCAGCTTCAGGAAGGCGCCAGGGATGTCGTTGTGCACGGGGCAGGCGTCCATGCACGGCGCCGCGGGGCACTGGATGCAGCGCAGCGCCTCTAGCTTCGCGACCTCGGGGGCCAACGGGAGGTAGGATTCCATCCACCCCCTCACCCGTTCCTCCGGAGGCAGCTTCGGCATTGGCTGCGGCGGAATCTGCAGACGGGCCTTGCGGTCGATACGCGTGGCGGCTTCCTCAGGGGTCATCGCATCCTCTGGTTCGGCTTGAGGCTCTTTCACGGAAAGGAGCTATCGATTCTATCAATAGCAGCGGCGGAGGTACGCCGTGTGTCATCCCTATCAGTATCGGCAGGAAGGCCCCTCATGTCCAGCCTTCGCGTTACGTTGACGGCAGTTCTCCTCTCGTCAACAATGAGGATGCGCCCGCGAGCGCGCGGAAAAGGACGGAACGTGCCCGGAAGAACGGCGGCGCACCGATCACGGCTCGTCATGCTCATCGTGGCGGGCGCATTCCTGCTGTACGTCCTCGTGCAGGCCTGGGGTGCGCTGGTGCCCTTCGTCTTCGGCGTCGCCCTCGCCTATCTCCTCTGCCCCCTCGTCGACCGCATCGCCCGGCTGTTCCCCGCCCGGCCGGAGCGCGCGCGTGGGTTCGCCATCCTGACGATCTACGGCATCACCGCCTGGATCGTGCTGGTGCTCGGCGTCCTCTTCTTCCCCTCCGTGGTCAACCAGCTTACCGGCCTCATCGATGACGTGCCGACGATCATCGAAGACATGGAGGGCCAGTTCGACCGCTGGCACGATTGGTACGTCCGCGAAATCCCCGATTCGGTGAGGACCGAGCTGGACAGGGTCTCCGCCGACGCTCGCAACTCCGCCGAGTCCTACGCCCGAGACATCGTGGCCGCCACACTCAGCACTGCCTATTCCATGGCCGCCGCGATCCTCGGCTATCTGGTTGTCCCCGTTTGGCTGTTCTATGTGCTGCGGGATCGCGATCAGGGAGTGCGCGGCTTTCTGGCCCTGATGCCGGAGGAGGTTCGCGTGGACGCGCGCGATATCCTCGGCATCGCCAACCGGCTGGTCGGGAATTACCTACGCGCCCAGCTCTTCCTCGGGCTCGTCATCGGCGGGGTCACCACCGTCGGGCTGTACCTTCTGGATGTGCCGTTTTTCCTCGGCCTTGGCCTCATCGCCGGAATAACGGAGCTGATCCCGATCATCGGACCGGTCCTCGGCTCCATCCCCGCCATCGCCGTGGCCATGGCGGTCGATCCGCAGAGGGCGGTGTGGGTCGCGCTCTTCTACCTGGCGGTACAGCAGTTGGAGAACCAACTGCTAGTTCCCCGTGTGCAGGGGAATGCGATCCATATCAATCCCGCCATGATCATTATGCTGCTGGTGCTGACCAACGCCATCATCGGGTTCTGGGGGCTATTCGTCATCCTCCCGCTGGCGGGGGTGGTCAAGGAGATATTCCTCTACATCTACCATCGGTTAGAGGACGTGGAGCGTCAGGAGGACGCGGCGCTCGCCCTGGAAGGGGCGGAGGAGCCCCCTCCGCTGCGCATCGGCCACCCCTGAGCGACCGTGATGTTAAGGATCGTAGGACGCCGTGGCCAGCACCCGTCCCGTTCCCGGCAGCGTCACGTTCATCCCAGCGAACGGCTCGCTCCCGCTGAGCCGCACCAGCGCCATCGTCGTCTGGTCGGTGCCCACCGTGAACTTACCGGCGTCGGCAGTCCGCGTCCCCCGGTTCACCCACATCTGGTACTCCTGGCCCGCGGGCGCCTCCGGGAGCTTGCTGCCGACCAGCACGCCCATGCTGGCGGAGCGGCTCCAATAGGAGTACGCCGTCGTCTCCGCCGCTAGCCCAAACCCTTCCAGCTTCACGCTCTGCGTATCCGGCGCGCTCATGACCACCAGCGCCGTCTGCTGCTGGGCAAGCCGGCTGGACAGCGTGGCGACCGTCGATCCCTGATCCGCCGCCGCCCTTTCCGCCCGCACCCGTTCAATCTCTCCCAAGTGCGCGTCGTTCCGCTGTTCCACATCGTGCAACCGCCCCTGCGTCACCACGGAGAGCGATGCCCCGCCGATTCCCACCGTCAGCACCGTGACGCCCGCCGCGATCGCCAGAAACCGCATCGGCAGAATCCCCCGGCGCCGGTGCAGAGCCGGTGTCATGGCGGCGGGCCGCGCGATCTCGCCCTGCCCCGCCGGCGATGCCGCGGCCGCGGCCATCACCCTTGCCGGCAGCGTGCCCGCTGACTGCCGCAGCGGCACGGTCAGCGCCAGCGCCACCTTCCGCGCATCGGCGAGGATCTGCGGGCACTCCGCTATACACGTCCGCAGGTGCGCCTCCAACTGCCGGTTGTCTTCCACTTCCAGCGCCCCAAGGCCGTAGGCATCGATCAGGTCACGGGCTTCGTCGCAAGTCATCGTATTTGCACCCGCTCGATCGCCAGCGCCGCCCGCATCTTCTGCATCCCCAGCCTCATCCGCGTCTTGATCGTGCCCAGCGGTTGCGCTAGCGTCTGCGCGATCTCCACCTGGGTCATCCCGCCAAAGTAGGCCATCTCGATGGTCCGCCGTTGTTCCGCCGGCAGCAGCAGCAGCGCCCGGCGCACCACCTCCCGCGTCTCCGCCACGGCCGCCAGGTGGATGGGGTCGCCCCCTGGTCCGGGTCAGCGCTGTTCTTGGCAGCTTCCCGTGGATCGGTCTGGAATCGCTTGCGTCGCCCCCGGGCCAGCAACTCATCGATGGGGCGATTGCGCGTCGTACTCAGGAGTCAGCTGATGAACCGCTCGCGCTCCGGATCAAAGCGCTCCGGGCGCCGCCACAGGCGAAGGAATACCTCCTGGGTCACGTCCTCCGCCGCCGATGCCTCGCCCAGCACGCGCAGCGCCGTCGAGTAGACGACAACGTTGAACCGGTCATAGAGAGTCTCGAACGCGTCCATGTCACCGTGGGCGAGGCGCGCAATGAGCGCCATGTCGTCAAGTTCGATTGGCGCCAGCACGGACCTCCGCGCGGATCCTGCTTCCGCATCACTTATGTTACGTTCGGCGTCGTCCTGTCGGATTTCCATCGCGCGACTATATCAGAGGTGATCGGAAGCGCGACCGATCAGCGCAGGCTGAGCGTGGTGCCGCTCACGGCGCCTTCGGGATCGGCCAGCCGCAACGCGGCCGCCGCCACCTCCTCCGGCTCCGCCGCTGTAGGGGCGGCCAGCCCCAGCACGGTCCCGCCCGCGCTGGCGGCGATCGCCAGCACGGCGGCGGCGGCGCCCTCCTCCGTGGCCGCGATGACGATGGTGCGGCACTCCGCGCCGCTGAGCGCGGCCACGGCTGCCGCCCCCACGGACTCCGGTGTGACGCCCGGGGGAAGGGCGGAGTCCGGAAACAGTGCCCGATCAGCCAGGACGACCAGCGCCGTCAGCACGCCGATCTCGCGCCCGGCCGCACGCACCACCCTCGCTACCGCTTCCGCCGACGATGCGTCGATCACGAAGGCGCGACCGCGCCGGTCCAGCGCCCATAACTCGTTGGCGATCGAGTTCGCCTGGAAGTCATCCCCCGTCCCCGTGGTCAGGGAAGCGACACACACGTCAGCGCCCGCCTCCGCCAGCATCGACGCCACCCGCCGGCCGAACAGCCCGCCCGCTCCGATGACTAGCGTCTTCGCCCCTGTCATCGCGGCCGTCACGCTTTTCGCGCCGCGCCGGCCAACGCCAGCAGTTGTGTCGTATCGACGCTTCCATCGTCGCGTCGCTTCAGCGCGTGTACGCTGACGCCACTCTCCCCGCTGGCGGCCGCCAGCTCCGCCGCCAGCGTGCTTACGGCGGTGCGGATGGCACGATAGGCCTCGCTGCCATCCCTGCGGCCCGTTACCAGGATGATGACGCCGCCCGCCTCGGCCATCTCACGCATCGCTGCGCGCGTGGCGTAGAAGGCGCTGCTCAGGTTAGCGGCCACCAGCCGCGCCCACTCCACGTCCGTGGTACGGGCGATAGGCTTGTCCAGGGGGCCATCCGTGGCGCAGACGACAATATCGACCCTCCCCAGCGTCTTCGCCACCTGGTGGAAAGCGATCTGCACCGCCGTGCCGTTGCCCCCATCGATCGCCTGCGCCGGCGCTCCCGTACCGGACGGCGCTGCGAGATCCTTGGCCAGCTTGCGGGCGGCCAGCGCCGCCTCCGCATCGTTGCGGGACGCTAGGCAGCCGGTAGCGGCGCCTGCCTCGGCGAGGGCGCGGGCACAGGCTTCGCCCGCGGGCGTCTCCACGCCCAGCACTATCGCTCCTAGCCCCTGCAATGCTTCCGCCATCGCCTCCTCAGCGCACAATCGCCACGATCAGGAAGACCGCCGCCAGCCCCAATCGATACGAGATGAAGATACGCAGGCTGTTGAACCGGAGATAGCGTAGCAGGAAGTGGATCGCCGTGAACCCGGCCAACGCCGCGGTGACGCCACCGGCGAGGAACGGCGCTACCTCGATCGATTCCCCGCTCGCCCGCGCGTCAAGAAAGCCAAGGAGCACCGCCCCGAAGATGACCGGCGTCGACAGTAGAAAGGAGAAGCGCGTCGCCGCTTCCCGGTCCAGGTGGCGAAACAGCCCGGCGGCGATGGTGATGCCGGACCGGGAGACGCCGGGCACCAGCGCCAGCGCCTGGCCCGCGCCGATGATCCACGCATCTTTCCTCTCCAGATCGTCGAGATGCCGCCGCTGCTCACCCATCGATTCCGCCAGCCACATCACCCCGGCTACCAGCACCAGCATGGCGGCCACCACCGCGGGCGTCCGCAGCGTGTCCTCAACCGAGCTCAGGTACGCCCCCGCGAGCACGGCGGGAATGGATCCGATGACCAGCAGCAGGAAGAGCCGGGTCTCCACGGACGACAGATCCCGCGCGCGGAGATCGAGCGTGGTCGCGCGTGTCATCCGTATCCAGTCACCACGGAAGTACAGCGCCACGGCGATGAGCGTGCCCGCGTGCAGGGCCAGGTCGAAGGTCAGCGTCTGGGGGTCCCAGTCGAAGAAGTAGGGGACAAGGATGAGATGCCCGGAGGAAGAGATCGGCAGGAACTCGGTGAGCCCCTGCACGATCCCGAGAATGATGGCCTGGATCAGGCTCAACGACGCACATTTCCGGCGCGCGCGATCGTCTTACCGTATCCCATCGCTAGCGTGAGGGCGCCGCTTCCGCCGCCGGGATCGGGACCGGCGTCAACCAGTGGCGATACTTCGGCAGCTTGCCCAGCTGGGCGTCGAAATAGAGGCGCTGCAGGCGGGTGGTGATCGCCCCGGGCTTGCCGTCCCCCACCGGGCGGTGGTCCACGTCGAGGACGGCGGTGACGTGGGCGGCGGTGCCGGTCATGAAGCACTCGTCCGCGATGTACAGTTCGGAACGGTCGATCGAGCGCTCCACCGTCTCCAGCCCCAGCTCATCCGCGGCCAGCCGGATCGCCGTTTCCCGGGTGATCCCCACCAGGATGTTGTCGGACACGGGCGGGGTGATCAGCTTCCCGTTCTCCACCAGGAAGATGTTCTCCCCGCTGCCCTCGGAAACATGGCCGTCCGATGTCAGCATGATCGCCTCGTCGTAGCCGTTCTCCATCGCCTCCGTCTTCGCCAGCGCCGAGTTGACGTAGATGCCCGTCACCTTCGCCCGCGCCGGGATGCCCGTATCATCGACCCGCCGCCAGGAGGACGTCCCGCAGCGGATCCCCTTCTCGATATCCAGGTAGGGCCCGAATGGGGTGAGGAAGATGAGGACATCGTCCTCCAGGTTGTGCAGCCGCACCCCCACCGCCTCGCTGGACTTGTAGGCCAACGGGCGCACGTACACGTCCTCCCGAAACCCGCTCTTCGCCACGATGCGGCTGGTCAGCTCGCACAGCGCGTCGTCGGACTCCGTCAGGGTGATCTTGAGGATGCGGCAGCTCCGGCGAAGCCGCTCGTAGTGCTCACGCACCCGGAACAGGTACATCACCCCCTCATCGGCGTTCCAATTGCCGCGGATGCCCTCGAACACGGCCGTGCCGTAATTGAAGGCGTGCGTCATTACCCCGATCTTCGCCTCCTCCAGAGGGACGACATGCTTCTGGAAATAGGCGTACGGCGTGGCCATTCGGGGGTGCCCTTTCGCTACACTCCGTCTCCCATACGACGGCTGTCAAGAGATTATCGCAATCGTTCCGAATTGGGCAAGCCGCCGCCCGCGTTGACGGCCCGTAGCGGCGGCGCTATCGTGGCCCTAGCCCCCCCCGGCAGCGCCGTCCTGTGCCGGAGACCGCCTCAAGAGGTCCCCATGCCAGCGCCCGTACGCTATCGACTCGGCTCCATCGATGTCGTCGTCATTAGCGACGGCTCCGTCTGGATGGACGCCGGCGCCGCCTTCGGACTGGTTCCCCGCCCCATGTGGGAGCCCTACGTCGCCGATGTCATGGATGAGCTGCACCGCATCCCGGCGGCGCTCAACTGCCTGCTCCTGCGCTCGGCTGGGCAGACGCTCCTCGTCGAGACCGGCGTCGGAGGCAAGGACCCCAACCGCCCCGATCGCGGCCCTGACGGCTACGGACGGCTGCTTCCGGAACTCGCCGCGCTGGGGGTGCGCCCGGAGGACGTGGACATCGTGATCAACACCCACCTCCACTTCGATCATTGCGGCGGCAACACCGTCCGCACCGCCTCCGGCGAGGCCGTGCCCGCCTTCCCCAACGCCCGCTACCTCATCCGGCGGGGAGAATGGGAGGCGGCCACCCACCCAAATGAGCGTACCCGCGGCACCTACTTCGCGGACAACTTCCTCCCCCTGCAGGCCTCCGGACGGCTGGAACTCTACGACGGGGAATACGATGTCACCGACGAAGTGCAGCTCGTTGATACCCCCGGCCACACCGCCGACCACGCCGCCGTCGCCATCACCTCCGGCGGCGCCCGCGCCGTCTATCTGGGCGATGTTATCCACCACACCGTCCAGCTGGAGCGGCTGGCCTGGATCCCCGCTTTCGATGTGTTGCCCCTGGTGTCGCTGGACACCAAGCGCCGCCTTGTGGAGGAAGCGATCGAACGGCGAGACCTCCTCATCACGACGCATCACGTCTTCCCCGGCGCCGGCGTCATGGAGCAGGACGGTCGGCGCCGCCACTGGCGCGATGTGCCGCCGGACTCGCTGGCGGGGCCGCTGGCGGAGGACGCGCGATGACTACGCCGACGTTACGCCGCACGCCCCTGCACGGGGAGCACCTGTCGCTGCGCGGCCGGATGACGCCGTTCGCGGGATGGGACATGCCGATCCAGTACAGCGGGATCGTGGAGGAACATCGCGCCGTGCGGACGGGTGCCGGCCTCTTCGATGTCTCCCACATGCTGCGCGCGGACGTGCGCGGGCCCGCCGCCGCCGCCGTCCTGCGCCGGGCGCTCACCTACAACGTGGGCGCCCTCCCTATCGGCGGGGCGCATTACGCGCTGCTCTGCGAGCCGGACGGCGGCATCCGGGACGATGCGTTTGTCTATCGCCTCGCCGCTGAGGAGTACCTGTTCATCGGCAACGCCTCCAACGCCGATGCCGACCTGGAGCGGCTGCGGACGCTCGCCCGTCCCGGCGCGGAGCTACGGCCGCACGCGGACAGCGCCATGTTCGCCCTGCAGGGCCCCCGTGCCCTGGAGATCGGGCGGCGGCTGGGGTCGCCGGAGATCGCAGCGCTGCCCCTGCGCGGCTGCGCCCGCGGCACCGTAGCGGGCTACGCCGCGTTCCTGGCCCGCACCGGCTACACCGGAGAAGACGGCTACGAGATCGTCGTCGCGGCGGAGCACGCCGTCCCCGTCTGGCGGGCGCTTCTTTCCGCCGGCGCCAGCCCCATCGGCCTGGGCGCGCGTGATACGCTGAGGCTGGAGGCCGCGCTCCCCCTCTACGGCAACGATATCGATCGGACAACAAACCCCTACGAGGCGGGGCTTGGCTGGGTCGTTGACTTCGATGACGGCGACGCCGCGGACTTCATCGGCCGGGACGCCCTCCTCGCTCTGAAGAACGCGCCCTTTGCCCGCACGCTCGTCTGCCTGCGCGCGGAGGAGCGCGGGGTGATGCGCCACGGCCATCCCGTGCTGCACAATGGGCAGGCCGTGGGAATCGTCACCAGCGGCACGTTCTCACCCACGCTGGAAGTCAGCATCGGCATGGCGTACGTGCCGCCCGCGCAGTCGGAGCCGGGCGCGCGGCTAGAGGTCGATGTCCGTGGCAAGCGGCTGCCGGTCCGCGTCGTGCCCCGGCCATTCTATCGGCGGGAGAGAACAGGATGAGCGTTCCGGAGAACCTTCGATACACCAATGAACATGAGTGGGTGCGGCTGGATGCCGACGGCATCGGCGTAATCGGCATCACCGAGCACGCCCAGGACCAGCTCGGCGATATCGTCTTCGTCGACCTGCCCGCCCCGGGCGAGCGGGTGGCCCAGTTTCAAAAATTCGGTGAGGTGGAGTCCGTCAAGGCCGTGTCCGATCTGTTCTCCCCCGTCTCCGGCGAGGTGGTGGACGTGAACGCCGCCCTGACGGACCAGCCCGAGCTGGTGAACGGCTCTCCTTACGAGAAAGGCTGGCTGCTTCGCATCCGCCTGTCCCAGGTGGCGGAGCTGGATAAGCTCATGAGCGCGCCCGACTACGATCGGTTTGTCCAGGAGGAGTTGGGCGACTGAGATGACGCTCCAACACCCGTACATCCCCAACACCGATGCCGATCGCGCCGCCATGCTCCAGCGCATCGGCATCGCCACCGCCGCCGATCTCTTTGCCGATGTTCCCGCCGCCCACCGCGATCCGGCCATCGCCCTGGAGCCCGCGTTGACCGAGGAGGAGATGGCGGCC
>SHXV01000005.1 GCA_009693105.1 Dehalococcoidia bacterium | reverse complement strand
CCCCGCGCAGCGCGTCAAGGACCGCTTCCTCGTTCAGCTGCGCCGTCAATTCGACCAATTCAATTACTCCCCTCGGCGCGCCACCACGGCCCGCTCCGCCTCAGGCGAAACCTCCGCGCTCGGACGCGCCACGAATACAGTACAACAATCAATATTTGCTTCGCTCGTCAGGCCCACTTCGCAGCCCACAAGCAGCCCCATGAGCCGTACATGCCACGCGCACGTGCTCCCCTCAAGGTTCGCCACCATCCGATAGGCACAGTTGAAATCCCGGATCAGAACGCCGTTCTCCCCCTCATCCACCTCGATGAACCCGCTCTCGCTCTGCAACACCTCGATGGCGCGGCGTATCCGTTCCCCCTGCGTTTGCCCCTCCAGCAGGTGAAGGTAGCGCGAGGCGATCCGGTCAGCGTAGCGGTTCAGCACAAGAATGGTCTTCTCTTCAGGACGGAGGTCGGCAATATCGGAGGAGTGGAGCAGCGCGATTTCGCGGAGGAGCCCGCGGGCTAATTCATCGTATCCACGGGGGAACGTCGCATCCCCCTTCGCCGAGAGCCGGTACATGTAACACGGCCGCCCCGGCCCGCGACGGACCGTGTGCACCTCCACCAGCGCGTCCCGCTCCAGCGCGATGAGGTGCTGCCGAATCGTCACGCTGGCAAAGCCCAGGCGCGCCGCCAGCTCATCCGCACTCGCCGGAACGCAGCGCTTCAGCAGCCGGAGTATCTCGAACTTCGTGCCCTGCAAACCGTTTCGCCGCCTTGAGCGTTCTGAACTATGAGAGCGTTTCTGACAGCGCCAGTATAGCAGACCGGCCCGCTGGCGCCCAGCGTTTACATAGTATTTACGTTTTATTCCTATTTTCCCATTGACAGCGGGATTCCCCTTTTGTAGAGTGAGTACATTGAGTTGGCTACGTATCCCCCGGTTCAGGGAAAGGAGGCCCGGCAATGACTGATATTGCCATCAGTGCCCAACTGGATCAGCTGCAGGCTACGTGCCGCCATCACTGGCTCATCGGCGCGCCGGAAGGCGCGACCAGTTCTGGCCGCTGCAAGCGCTGTGGCGAAGAGCGTGAGTTTAGCAACTCCTCCACCGACTCTCTCTGGGAGCGCGATGGCGGCTCCGGCTCCGCCGCCGCACCCCTGGGGCGCAGCGGCACACTGCCCGGCCCTGCCGACGACGGGTTCTAACTAGCCACCTGCGCGGTTTCGCATACACAGAGGGTGCTTCCCCGCCGGGAGCACCCTCTGTCCACCCCGGTCGCCCCCGCCCCCGCGTCGCGCTATACTGAGGCCATGACCACGACGCCCCGCGATGCTGCCACCACGCCCGATCTCACCGTCCAGATCGCCGCTACGGGCAAACAATCGCTCGCCCTGCGCAACCCCGTCATGACCGCCTCCGGCACCTTCGCCAACGCCGTCGAGTTCGCCCACGCGATCGACGTACAGCGCCTCGGCGCCGTCGTGAGCAAGGCCTGCGCCCTTCAGCCCCGCGGCGGCAACCCCACCCCGCGCACCGTGGAAACACCCGCCGGCATGCTCAACTCGATCGGACTACAGGGCATCGGCATCGATGCCCTCCTGCGGGATGTCGCCCCCGTCTGGGCCACCTGGCGGGTCCCCGCCATCGTCAACATCGTCGGGGAGCGCATCGACGAGTACGCGGAGCTAGCCCGCCGCTGTGATGGCGTCCCCGGCATCGCCGCTATCGAGGTCAACATCAGTTGCCCCAACGTGGAGAACGGACTGGAGTTCGGCTCCTCGCCCCACCTCGCCGCCCAGGTCACGCAAGCGGTGCGCCACAACTGCGGCCTCCCCGTCATTGTCAAGCTCACCCCCAACGCCGACGCCGTCGCCGTCGCCCGCGCCGTGCAGGACGCCGGCGCCGATGCCCTCTGCGTCGCCAACACCCTGCTCGGCATGGCGATCGACGTGCGCACCCGCCACCTCGTCCTCCCGCGCGGCAGCGGCGGCCTCTCCGGACCTGCCGTCAAACCGATCATCCTGCGCCTGGTCTGGGAGGTGTACCGCGTCGCCGCCGTCCCCATCATCGCCTCCGGCGGCATCGCCCGCGGCGTCGACGCCCTGGAGTACATCCTGGCCGGCGCCTCCGCCGTTCAGGTGGGCACCGCCTCCTTCCGCGACCCCAACGCCGCCCTCACCGTGCTGGACGAGCTGACAGAGCTGCTGGCGGCGCAGGGAGTGACCCGCCTTAGCGAGATCGTGGGCGCGGCGCATGGTACTATCGAAGCACACCAGGACGGGGTGTAGCTCAGCCCGGTAGAGCACTGCGTTTGGGACGCAGGGGCCCCCAGTTCAAATCTGGGCACCCCGACCATTTCATTCACATCGGCAGAGGGTTATGCAGGAAGAACGGGCACCGGTTTACCTTGTGATCGGCCGCATCCTGGTCGTGCTCGCCATGTCGTTCGCGGCAGCGGCGGCCATCCTCTTCGCCATCGGCGGCTACTTCACCTACGCCCTCGTCGCCATCGCCATCGCCATCCCCTTCGCCGCCCTCATGCGCGGCATCGAAATTATGGCCTGGCGAAAGCGGCCGCCCTCCATGGACTAGGACTCCGTGATCGTCACGCTTAGGATCTTGTCCCCCGGCGCGGCGGACGGATTCTGCGATGGATCGCGCGGCGTGATCTTCTTCGCCACGTCCATCCCCGCCGTCACCTCACCGAACACGGTGTACGCCCCGTCCAGGTTCGTCAGCCGCCCGTACGAGATGTAGAACTGGCTGCCCGCACTATTCGGGTCCGATGTGCGCGCCATCCCAACCGTCCCCTCCACGTAGGGCGTGTCCGTGAACTCCGCCTTAACCGTATACCCAGGCCCACCGCTCCCCGTCCCCGTCGGGTCGCCGCCCTGCGCCACAAACCCTGGGATAACGCGGTGAAACCTCACCCCATCGTAGTAGCCGTCCTTTGCCAGGAAGACAAAGCTGTTCACGTGCTCCGGCGCCAGGTCCGGGCGCAACTTGATCGTAATGTCACCCTTGTCCGTCTTCATCACCGCCGTGTACGTCTTCTTCGGATCGATCGTCATGGGCGGGGCTGCGTCGTACTTCTTCACGGTTCCTCCTGGCGTTGTCGTCGGCGTGACGGTCCTGCTGGCCGAGGGCGCGGCGGTCACATTGGCGGCGACGCTCGGATCGACCGGGGCGCCGGGCCCAAGCTGCGCGATGAGGAGACCTCCGACCAGGCTCCCTCCGATGATCACAATGCCGATGATGTAAAAGATGCGGGCGGAACGGGTCGTCCGCCCCAGCACCGGCAGCGCCGGACGCGTCCCCTGCTGCCCGGCCGGCGTGCCAGCCCGCTTCCGCTTCTTCCGATTCCGCTCACTCACCGACATCCGCTCCCCAACGGCCGCCCCAAAAGGTCACCCAAAAGCTCGCAATGGTACCCCCGACAGGACTCGAACCTGTGCTTCCGGCTTCGGAGGCCGGCGCTCTATCCGCTGAGCTACGGGGGCTCAGTCCGTAATGGTACGTCCTCGATCGCCCCAGAGGCAACCGCGGGAGAATCGAAAAAGCCACGCTTGTCATCTATGTAAGCAGCCACTTACTATTCGCCCCATGGAACACGCCCTGCACGCCATCGCTGAACCCCACCGCCGGGAAATCCTGCGGCTGGTCCGTGATTCGGAGATCACCGCGGGCGCCATCGCCGCCCATTTCGAGCTCACCCGCCCCGCCATTTCCCAGCACCTCCGCGTGCTGCGGGAGGCCGGACTCATCGTGGAGCAGCGCATGGGCACAAAGCGGCTCTATCGCGCCAGGCCGGAAGGGCTGGCGGAGCTCCGGGCCTACCTGGCGGAATTCTGGGAAGACCGCCTCGCCCTCCTCGCGGAGGAGGCGGAAGCACACGAACGGAGGGCCGCCCCGTGACCACCGGCGCCGATACCATCGACCAGGAAATACGGATCGCCGCCCGCCGCGAAACCGTCTTCGCCTTCCTCGTGGAGCCGGACAAGATGGCGCGCTGGATGGGCTCCCGCGTCTAACTCGACCCCCGTCCCGGCCGCATTTACCGCGTCGAACACAGCACCGACACCGTCCGAGGCGAATACGTCCAGCCACCACCCCCGGAACGAATCATCTTCACCTTCGGCTTTGAAGGCGAGAACCCTGTACCCGCCGGTTCCACCACCGTCGAAATTACCCTCACCGCGAACGGCGATAGTACCATCCTCCGCCTCCGTCACAGCGGCCTCCCCGCAGGGGAAGCCGGAGCACCGTTCATCCAGGGCTGGCAACACTTCCTGGGGCGGCTCACCATCGTCGCCGCCGGCGGCGATCCCGGCCCAATAATGTCAGAAGGCCGCCTTACAGGCGGCCTTCTCGCATCCCCACAATCGCTGCCCCGCGCTACAGTACCAGCCGCAGCGGCTGCTCCAGCATGTCCCGTACCACCGCCAGGAACTGCGCCCCCTGCGCCCCATCGGACGCACGGTGGTCCGCCGCCAGCGCCAGGGTCATCATGTCCCGCGCCACGATCTGGCCGTCCCGCACCACCGCCCGCGGCTTCACCGCGCCCACGCCCAGGATCGCGCTCTGGTTCGGCTGGATGATCGGGATCAACACGTCGATGCCGTACATGCCCAGGTTACTGATCGTGAACGTTCCGGCGCTGTACTCCTCCGGCGTCAGCTTGCCGCTGCGCGCCCGCTCCGCCAGGTCCCGCGTCCGCTGCCCCAGGTCCCTGAGGGAAAGCCGGTTCGTGTCCAGGAGCGCCGGGGCGATCAGCCCCTCCTCCAGCGCGATCGCGATGCACACGTTGATCTGGGGCCGAACGGACATCCCCTCCTCCGTGTACCTATTGTTAAACTCCGGGTGCAGCGCCAGCCCCAGCGCCGCCGCCCGCACGATGAGGTCGTTCACGCTGACCTTCGACTGCTCATCCAACGCGTTCATCTGCCGGCGCAGCGCCACCGCATCCGTCATGTCCACATCGACCGTGGTGTAGTAGTGCGGCATCTCCCGCTTGCTCGCGCCCATCCGTCGCGCGATCGTCTGGCGCATCCGGGAGAGCGGCTCCAGGTGAGCTGCCACCGCCGCGGGCGCGGCCCCGTTGCCCGCCGCCGCAGGCGCTGCCGCCACGGGCGCGCGCCCCTTGGCCGCTTCCACATCCCGCCGCACAATGCGTCGGCCCGGGCCGCTGCCGCTCAGCGTAGAAAGATCGACCCCCGTGTCCTGCGCCATCCGCCGCGCCACCGGCGAAGCGATCACGCGCTCCCCCACCGCACGCATGGGCGCGACAGGCGCTGGTGCCGCTGCTGGCGTTGCCGCCGCCACAATGGCGGCAACCGTCGACGCGGGAGCGGCGGCTGCAGTGGCCGGCGCAGCCGAAGCCGCGGGCGCGCCGCCACCCTCGCCCAGGATGGCGATGGGCGCTCCCACCGGGACCGTCGCCCCCTCCGCCACCAGCGTCCGCTGCAGCGTGCCCGCTTCAAACGCCTCGATCTCGATGTTCGCCTTGTCCGTCTCGATCTCGGCGATCGCCTGCCCCCGCTCCACCCTATCGCCCGGGGCGACAAGCCAGCGCAACAGCACGCCCTCGCTCATGTCCGCCCCCATCTGGGGCATCAGTACTTCCGCCATCGATATCTCCTCGAGTGGTGGTCCGCTTGATCTAGATCATCGCCTTGACGGTATTGACGATCTTCGTCTCGTTCGGCATGCTCGCCTGCTCCAACAGCCGGTTATACGGCGCTGGCACATCCTCCGCCGCCACCCGCCGCACCGGCGCGTCCAAGTAATCGAACGCGTGCTCACTAATCAGCGCCGCCACCTCACCCGCGAAGCCGCCGAACCGCCAATCGTCCTCCACCACCACCGCTCGGCCCGTTTTCTTCACCGATGTGACGATCGTGTCCAGGTCGAAGGGCCGCATGGAACGCACGTCGATAATCTCCGCGCTGATCCCATCGCGCTCAAGCTGCGTCGCCGCCTCCTGCCCCAGCCCTACGCCGCGGGACCAGCAAACAACGGTCACGTCCTTGCCCTCCCGCACAACGTTGGCCTTGCCCAGCGGCACTTCGTAGGGCTCCTCCGGCACCTCTCCCTTCCCGGGGTACAGCGCCGCGTGCTCCACAAACAGCACCGGGTCATCCTCCCGCATTGCCGCGCGCAGCATCCCCGCCGCGTCGTACGGGTTCGATGGCGTCACCACCTTCAGCCCCGGCAGGTGGGCGTACCACCCCTCCAGGCTGTGGGAGTGCGTCGCCGCCAGCTGTCGCCCGCCACCCGTCGCCATCCGGATCAGCAGCGGCGCCTGCACCTGCCCGCCGGACATATACCGCACGCAGGAGGCGACGTTCACCACCTGATCCAGCGCCAGCAGGCTAAAGTTGATCGTCATCACCTCGACTATTGGGCGAAGCCCCGCCATCGCCGCGCCGATCCCGGCCCCCATGATCACCGACTCCGCGATCGGCGTATCCATGATCCGGCGGTCCCCAAACTCCTCCAGCATCCCCCGCGTCACAGCGTAAGAACCGCCGTAGGCGCCGATGTCCTCGCCCATCATGAAGTAGCGCTCATCCTTGCGGAACTGGTCGATGAGCGTACTCCGCAACGCTTCCCGGAAGGTAATCTCCGCCATTAGGCACCCCTTCCCAGGTCGATCGCCGGACCCGGCACGCCCGTGCCGGCAATGCCCGCGTAGATATCGGTGTACAGCTCCCCCGGCTCCGGATCGGGGCTCTCCTCGGCGAACCGCACGCATTCCTCCACCTGCTGGTTCACCTCCGCCACCATCCGATCGTAGGCCGCGGCGTCGATGAGCCCCGCCTCCTCCAACCGCCCCCGCACAAGCTCGATCGGGTCCGCCGCCTCCCGCCGCTCGCTCACTTCCTGCTTCGTCCGATAGAACTCCGGATCAGCCATGGAGTGCCCGCGGAAACGATAGGTCATCGCCTCCAGCGCGTAGGGCCCCTTGCCGGAGCGAATGTGCACCGTCGCCTTGTCCATCGCCGCGCGGGTGTCCCACAGGTCCATCCCGTCGCACCGCGCCGTGGCGATCCCGTACGCCGCCGACCGGTCGGCGATGTTCGTCACCGCCGATGTCGTGGCGATCGCCGTCCCCATCGCGTACTCATTGTTCAAACAGAGGAACAGCACCGGCAGCTTCCACACCGCCGCCAGGTTGAGCGATTCATGCCACTCCCCCTCGTTCACCGCGCCGTCGCCGAAGATGCACAGCACCACGCTATCGCGGCCCTGGTACTTCATCGCCAGCCCCAGCCCGCAAGCGATGGGCAGGTGACCCGTAACGATGGCGTAACCGCCCATGAAGTTGCGCTTCGCATCGAACAGGTGCATCGACCCGCCCTTGCCGGCGCAAACGCCCGTGGCCTTGCCGTACAGCTCCGCCATGATCCGCTCCGGCTCCACCCCACGCGCTAGCGCGTGGCCGTGGTCGCGGTAGTGCGTCACGATATAGTCGTCATCCCGCAGCAGGCCGATGGTCCCCAGCGCCGCCGCTTCCTGCCCATTGTCCAGGTGCAGGAACCCGCCGATCTTCGCCTTGGAGTAGCCCTCCGCCGCCGCGTCCTCAAAACGCCGCATCAGCAGCATCATCCGCAGATCATCCACATCGTGCAGCGCCACCGGCGGATACGCCCGTTTCCCGCTCCGCGCCGTCGAACCTTCCCGTGGCTGCTTTGCTCGTACCATCGTGTCCCCTTTGCTCTCGTCCCCGTCCCCGTCCCCGGGGCGTACCATCACCATGCCCGGCGCCGCACCTGGCGGCGACGCTGCCATGTGCTCAGCGGCCCGGCTTCCCCTGATAGAAGTGGATCGCCTCACCCCGGACGGCCAGGGCCGCCTCTTTGATCACCTCGGACAACGTCGGGTGGGCGTGTACCGCCTCCGCCAGGGCGGCGCTCGTCGTCTCCAGCACCCGCCCCATCGTCGCCTCCGCGAGCAGCTCCGTCGCGCTATCGCCGATGATGTGGAAGCCCAGCACCTCGTCGTACTTCGCGTCCACCACCAGCTTGACGATGCCGTCGATCTGGTTCTCCGCCGTCGCCTTGCCGTTGGCGGCGAAGGGGAAGCGCCCCACCTTCACATCGTACCCGCGTTCCTTCGCCTGCGCCTCCGTCAGCCCGATGCTCGCCACCTGCGGCTCGCAGTACGTCGCCCGCGGCATGTCCTCCATCGGCGGCAGATGCGGGTTCATCCCCGCGATCCGCTCCACCGCCACCACCCCCTCCGCCTGGGCCACGTGCGCCAGCAGCGGCGGCCCGTTGACGTCGCCAATAGCGTACACGCCCTTCACGTCAGTCGCCGTACGCCCATCTGTCTTAATGTAACTGCGGTCCGTCTGCACGCCCAACTTCTCCAGCCCCAGGCCGGTCGTCACGCCCTCCATCCCCACCGCCACCAGCACCTTCTCCGCGCGCACCTTCTGCTGGCCGCTTTTCGTCGTCACCGTCAGCTCCGCCCCACCTTCGCCTCGCGTCAGCGAGTCCACGCGGGCGGAGGTCAGCGCGTTCACACCGCGCTTCTTCATCGCCCGTTCCAGCTGCACGCTGATGTCCTCGTCCTCATTCGGCAGCAGGTGCGGCAGCGCCTCGATCACCGTTACCTGCGCGCCGTAGGAGCTGTACACGTAGGCAAACTCCATGCCGATGGCGCCGCCACCCACGATGGCGACCGTACGCGGCAGCTCCTTCAGCGCCAGCGCCTCCCGGGAGCCGATCACCGTCTTACCGTCCACCTCAAGCCCCGGCAGCGCCCGTGGCCGCGCCCCCGTAGCGATGATCACGTTCTTCGCCCCGATCTCGACAGCCTTCGCCCCCGCCCCGATCCGAACGCGGTCCGGCGCCGTCAACGTCGCCTCTCCCGCCAGCAGCGTCACCTTGTTACGCTCCAGCAGCCCGATCACCCCGTTCACCATCTTGTCCACAACACCGCGGCTGCGGTCCACCGCCACGCCCAGATCAAAGCGAACGTTCTCCGCATGGATACCGTAGGCCTCCCGGTCCCGCATCGCTTCCACAAGCTTGGCGTTGTAGATCAGCGCCTTGCTGGGGATACACCCCCAGTTCAGGCAAAGACCGCCCACGCGATCCTTCTCGATGATGGCCGTCTTCATCCCCAGTTGGGCGGCGCGGATCGCCGCGACATACCCGCCCGGTCCGGCCCCGATAACGACAACGTCATACTGATCCAACGACGATTCCTTTATGGCCGGTAGAACGCAGGCAGCCCGGCCTGTTTATCCGCATGATAGGAGGATCGGACCAGCGGACCGCTCTCCACATTGAGGAAACCCAGCGCCCGCGCTTCCTCACCGATCTCCCCGAACTCCTCCGGCGTAACATAGCGCTCCACCGGCAGATGCCTGGCGGAAGGACGCAGGTACTGCCCTATCGTGACGTAGTCCACACCCTGCGCCCGCCAGTCCGCAAGCACGGCACGGACCTCCGCTCGCGTCTCACCCAGCCCCAGCATCATGCCGGACTTCGTACGCATCGCGGGGTCCAGCTCCTTCACCCGGGAAAGCAGTTCCAGCGAGCGTTCATAGCGCGCCTTGAACCGCACCGTCGGGTAAAGTCTCGGCACCGTTTCGATATTATGGTTATACACGGTCGGACGCGCGGCGACTACCGTGGCCAGCGCATCCCAGTTCCCCTGGAAGTCCGGCGTCAGCACCTCCACGGCGCAGTCCGGCGTGTCCTGCCGGATCCGCTCGATGCACCCGGCGAAGATGCCGGCACCACCGTCCGGCAGATCGTCCCGGTTCACCGACGTAATCACCACATAGCGCAGCCCCAGCAGCCGTACCGATGCCGCCAGCCGCTCCGGCTCCAGCAGGTCCAGCTCCGTGGGCCGGCCGCTTGTGACGGCGCAGAAGCCGCAGGCGCGCGTGCACACGTCGCCCAGAATCATGAACGTCGCCGTGCCCCGGTTGAAGCACTCGCCGATGTTCGGGCAGCGCGCCTCCTCGCACACCGTATTCAGGTGGTACTGGCGCATCAGCACCTTCACCCGGTGGTATTCGTCCCCCGCTGGAAAGCGAACCCGTATCCACTCCGGCTTGCGCCCTTTCAACGGCAGTGGCAGCGGACTCGTCGTCATCCCTGCACCGCTTCCGCCATCGCCGGCGTCAGACCGAAGAGCTGCCCGAACGCCGCGATGATCCGCTCCGCCACCTCATCAACGTCCGGCGCCGTCCCCAACAACCGCTCCATCGATATCACGCCGCCGTCACGGATGCCGCAGGGCACGATCATATCGAAGTAGGACATATCCGTCGTCACGTTCAGGGCGAACCCATGCATCGTCACGCCGCGGGACACCCGCACCCCGATCGCCGCGATCTTGTCGTTCCCCACCCACACGCCGGGCGAATCCTCCCGCGGCCCCGCCACAATGCCGTACTCCGCCAGCACCGCGGCGATTGTCTCCTGGAGGCAACAGACATAGCGCGGCACATCGGCACGGCCCCATAGCGCGCGCAGATTGAGGATGGGATAGCCGACGATCTGCCCCGGCCCGTGATAGGTGATGTCCCCACCCCGGTCGACGTGGAACACCTGAGCGCCCCGCTCCGCCAGCATCTCATCGCTCGCCAGCAGAAACTCGTTGTGGCCGCCGCGTCCAAGGGTAAAAGTAGGGGGGTGTTGGAGGAGGATGAACTGGTGTGACAACGCGCCCTCCTGGACCGCCGCCAGGAGTTGGCGCTGCCGCGCCCATGCTACGGGGTATGCGACCAAGCCCGGCCGCTCGATCACGCAGCGCTGCGCCATCGCCACCTCCTTTGCGAATGCAGATTCCAGAATACCATCTGCACCCCGTGCCCAACAAGCCCGGAGCGAATCAGCTCCCCCCGCCGTCCACCCCCGCGCGGCGCTCCTCCGCGTACCAGGCCAGCGCCGCCATCGCCCGCTCCGGGTAGGCGTACACCGGCACATGCTCCGCCGCCAGGATGTCCCGCGCCTGGTCCACCGCCGCCCCGCCCATGAACACCGCAAGGATCGGCTTGTCCTACACCTTTGTGAGCCCCAGCACGATGCGCGCGGTCGCCTCCGGCTCCGTCACCGCCTGTGGCGTCAGCAGCACCAGCAGCCCATCGACCCCCTCATCCTCCACCACCGCCTCGAGCGTCGCCCCTTACCGCTCCCCGTCCGCGTCCCCGATGATGTCGATCGGATTGCCCAGCGCCGCCGATGCTGGCAACTGCCGACGCATCCGCTCCCGCGTCGCCGCCACCAGCGGCGCCACCGTCAGCCCCATCCGCTCAATCGCCTCCGCCGCCATCACGCCCGGCCCTCCCGCGTTCGTCACCACCGCCACCCGCCCGCCCGCCGGCAGCGGCGCGGAGGCGAAGCAGCGCGTGAAATCGAACAGTTCCTCCATCGCCAGCGCCCGCAGCACCCCCGCCTGCCGCAGCATCGCGTCGAACACCCGGTCCGCCCCCGCCAGCGCCCCCGTATGCGAAACCGCCGCCGGCCCGCCTCCGTCGTCCCCACCTTCATCGCGATCAGGGGCTACCGCGCCGTGAACCGCCGCGCCGCCTCCCAGAACGCCCACCCGTCCACCACCCCCCTCTAAATAGGCGACGCCCACCTTTACCTCTGGATCATCCACCCACGCGTTCAGCAGGTCCGTTTCCGTCACGTCAGCCATGTTCCCCAGCGACACGAACCGGGAGCGCCGCCGGCACCCCGATCGCCGCCAGGTCCACCGGCCCCGCAATATCCAGCACCGTCCGATACGTTGGGTGGCGCAGCACCGATTCCGGCTCCAGGTTCACCGCGTACAGTTGGCCCGGAAAGCGCGCCTTCACCAGGTTATCCAGCAGGACATAGCCCAGCTTTCGCGGGTTCCGCGAAGCCCCGATCACCGCCATCGACCGCGGGCGAAAGAACGGCGCCAGCGTCTCCGCCTTGTCCTGCCCCTGCTCTTCGCTCATACCTCAAGCCTCAGCCCGCCCGTCCATCCTGTCAACGGCCAGAGACAGCGATTCTTTCAGGGATTTCCCCGATACCGGCGCCCTTATGGTTTGCGGATAATTACTGCGACGAGACCTCTCAGACGCCGCGGTCCGCAATCGCCCGATTGCCCCCCGCGTACGGTTCCTCGTCACGGCTGGAGCGCATCGCCGCTCCACCTGCCCCCTCCGAGCCCCGGAGACTCTTCGCAGGTTCACCACCATCCGCGTGCCGGTACGGAACACGTACCGCCTTGTCGCGTCCATACGAAAAGACGCCACGGGTCAGCACGCAGAGCGAGGAGATTTCTCACGCCCGCCGTGGTGGACGCCCCCCCCGTCCGCCACGCCGGGTTCCCATGGGCCTTCCCCTATTTGAGTGAGGCGATCGGATCCTCCCCCCGGTCGCCTCACTCTTTCTCCCGTTTATCCCGCTTTGGTCAGGTTCGCCAGGCTCAAGAGCAGCTTCTTGATCCCCGCGCCACCACGGAACGCCACCGTCACTTCCTGGTCCGATCGCGCCACGACGCAGCTCACCACGATCCCGTCCCCGAACTTGGGGTGACGCACCCGCTGCCCCGCCGCGAAGGCCGGTTCCGCTGGCACCGCCACCGCCACCGCCGCCGCCGGAGCCGCCGCCAACCGCGCCGCGCGCTCCCGTCCCGGCAGCAGCGCCCCCCCCCGCTCGCTCTCGCGCCGGGAGCGGTACTCCGCCAGATGCTCCGGAATGTCCCGCAAGAACCGCGAGGGCGGGTTCGCCGCGCTCATCCCCATCAACGACCGCCGGAACGCCCGCACCATGTACAGCCGCTCCCGCGCCCGCGTCATTCCCACGTAGCAGAGCCGGCGCTCCTCCTCCATCTGGTCAGGGTCATCGAAGGAGCGCATATGGGGCAGCACCCCCTCCTCCATCCCCGTCATGAACACCACCGGGAACTCCAGCCCCTTCGCCGCGTGCAGCGTGATCAGGGTAACCGCGTCCAGCCCCTCCTCCAGCGTGTCCACGTCCGATACCAGCGCCACGTCCTCCAGAAACGCCAGCAGCGCGTCGTCCCCCGCCAGTTCCGCGTACTGCTCCGCCACCGTCAGCAGCTCCAGCGCGTTCGCCCAGCGCTCCTCACCCTCCTCCTCGTCCTGCTGAAGATAGGCGCGATAGCCCGTCCGCTCCAGCACGCTCTCCACGAGTGAGGGCAGCGGCGCGCTGAGCGATTCCGCCGCCAGCTCCTCCAGCACCTCCACGAACCGGCGCAGCGCCCCCGCCGTGCGCGCCTGAAATCGCGGCGCTTCCTCGTCCTCCCGCGCCGACGCCCGCACCGCCTCGATCAGCGGCGCTTCCCGGTCCGTCGCCCAGCGCGTCAGCTCCTGCACGCTGCGGTCGCCGATGCCGCGGGGCGGCACGTTGAGCACCCGTAACAGGCTGATCGTGTCCACCGGGTTGTGCAGCAGCCGCAGGTACGCCAGGATGTCCTTCACCTCCCGCCGCTCGTAGAAGCGCGTCCCCCCCACCAGCCGGTAGCGCATCCCCAGCCGCACGCACGCCTCCTCCAAAGAGCGCGATTGCGCGTTCGTCCGGTACATCACGGCGATGCCGCCCGGCCGCACCCCCTCACGCGAGAGCCGCCGCGCCTCCTGCACCACGAACTCCGCCTCCTCGTTCTCGTCATACGCCTCGTAGTACACCACCGGCGCGCCCTGGCTGTTCTCCGTCCACAGCCGCTTCTCCTTGCGCTGCCGGTTTTGGCTGATCACCGCGTGCGCTGCCTCTAAAATCGTCTGCGTGGAGCGATAGTTCTGCTCCAGGAACACGATCTGCGTATCCGGAAAATCGCGCTCAAAGTCCATGATGTTGCGGATATCCGCCGACCGCCACGAGTAGATCGACTGGTCCGGATCGCCTACCACGCAGATGTTCCCGTGCACACTGGCCAGCTGCTTCGCCAGCATGTATTGCGCCACGTTCGTGTCCTGGAACTCGTCCACCAGCACGTGCAGGTAGCGCTCCGCGTACTTCTCCTGCACCGGCGGATGCTCCCGGAACAGCTCCACCGTGCGCCCCAGCAGGTCATCGAAGTCGACCGCGTTGTTGCGCATCAGCATCGCCTGGTAGCGCTCGTATACCCGCGCCACGATCTCCTCGTGGTAGCTCGCCACCCGCCCCGCGTAGGCATCCGGGCCGATCAGCTCGTTCTTCGCCCGCGAGATCGTCCCCAGCATCGCTTGCGGTGTGCGCCGCTTCGGGTCGAGCTGCAATTCCACCATCGCCGCTTTCACCACCGCCTGCTGGTCCGCCGAGTCGTAGATGGCGAACCCCCGGTCCAGCCCGATCGCCGCCCCATCGATGCGCAGCCAGCGCGCGCACACAGCGTGGAACGTCCCCAGCGTCAGCCCATCCGCCTCCGCTCCCAGCAGCACCGCCACCCGGTCGCGCATCTCCCGCGCCGCCTTGTTCGTGAACGTCACCGCCACCACGCGCCGCGCCAGCACCTCCTGCTCCGCCACCAGGTAGGCGATGCGATGGGCGATCACCCGCGTCTTCCCGCTGCCCGGCCCCGCCAGGATCAGCAGCGCCCCGCTGGTGCGGGTCACCGCCTCCCGCTGGGGCGGGTTCAGTCCGGCGAGCAGGTCAGCGGTGGAGGGCGTCGTCATGCCCCCGATGCTACCATTTCGAACATCTGTTGTGGTAGGATACGTAAACTTTGGAGGGCCGACGATGCCGAGCCAATACGACGCTCAAAAGAAGACGATCGGGGAGATCCTTAGTCTCACCAGTCGAAAGATCGAGGTCCCTCTATAGCGTTAGGCATCTGGTCCTTTGGCTAACCGTCGACCCCCCACTTAAGCGCTGACTTATCACCAACAGCACCCACATCCGTACCTTGTTCTGGCCCCGTGCTATACTCCTACCGCATCGCGCACGCACCCGAACGGAGGAGCGCACCATGGGCTGGCCCGGCGGTAGCTGGCAGTCGACGGCCACCCTCGCGGGCACCATCACCGCGTTCTACCTCGCCGCCCTCTGGCTCACCATCGTCATCTGGACCAACCGCGATATCCGCGCCCGCACCCATGAGATCGCCGCCCACACCCTGGCCACCGTGGGCATCCTCGTCACCGGCTTCGTCGGCCTCCCCCTCTACCTCATCCTCCGCCCCCGCACCACCCTGGCGGACTCCGAAGCGCGCCAGCTCGAAGACGCCGCTCTCTACGCTGAGATCGGCGCCGCCCCCGCCTGCGACGCCTGCGACAATGCTATCGAGCCCGATTTCCTCGTCTGCCCCCACTGCGCCAATCCCCTGCGGGGCCCCTGCCACGCCTGCAAACGCCCCCTCCGCCACGGCTGGATCGCCTGCCCCTACTGCGCCGTCGCCGTCACCCACGCCCCCCGGCGAGCGACCGCGTCCCGCCCCACCACCAGCGCTCCCCTCGACAGCACCGTCAGCCGCCTCTCCGCCCTCGCCAGCGATCTCGGCCTCCCCAACGAAGAGCCGCGGGAGCCCCGCCGCCGGCCCTGAACCCCCATCCTTCCGTCATGTATCATTGCGAGCCCGCAGGGCGCGGCAATCTCACCTCCAGCTAAACGCCACCCCTCATCGGATCCCGCCGATTCCCCTCTCTATCGGTCACGATGGAGAGGGGCCAGGGGTGAGGTCCACGCCCGATCCTCCACCACCGAATAACAAAAGACCACCCCGACAGGTGGCCTTCCCCTAGACCGCGAAACAGCCCCGATCAGGCCGGCGCCGCCCCCAGCACCCACCCTGCGTCCGCGTGCTCGTCGAACAGCGCCGTCATCCGCTCCAGCTTCAGCGCCCCCCCGAAGCGCGTCCCATCGTAGATCCCCTCCAGCGCCCCCACCGTCTCCGCCGTCGACCGATGCGACAGCAGGATCGTCACCTCCTCATGGTGCGCCCGATCCACCACGTACTGCATCGGCGCCTCCCGCCCGCACAGCACCAGGCAATTCGCCCCCCCATTAAACGCCGAAAGGATCAAGTCCGGCCGGTCCACCCGCGTGATCACCACCTTGTGCGGGAACCGCTCGAAGTAGGGCCGCCCCGCATCGGCGCTCACCGGCGCCACCACCAGGTGAGCCATCGTCTCGTCCAGGTTCCCGCTGTCGTACACCACCTCCGCCCCCAGCGCCCGCGCGATCTCGCCGATGCTCGGCGCGTACAGCACCCGCTCCTCCGGCAGCGCCCCCAGCGACGGCCCCAGCGCCGCCAGCCGCTCCCGTGCCGCCGCCAGCTCCGGCTCCGGCACCGCCACCGCCACCGCGATCAGCCCGCCCAGCGTCCCGCCCACATCAGGCAGCGCCGGCCACGCGCCCGGACCGCCCCGCAGCACCAGCACCACCGTCGCCCCCAGCATCGCCGCGAGCGCGCCCGTGTCCGCGCCGCGTGGCGACTCCAGGATCAGCGTCCGCTCCCCCGATCCGTGCGCCTGCGCCAGCTCCCGCGCCTCCGCCGCCGATAGCGTGCGACGTCCCTCCTGCACAAACGGCAGCGACCCGAACACGCGGCCGTCGTCTAACGCGTTCGGGTCGCCGGGGCCGTCCGGCAAAATGCGGCACACCTGCACGGCGTGGCCCTCCGTCGCCAGCTTCATCGCCAGCGCGGCGGCCACCGACGTCTTGCCGGCTCCCGGCGTTGCAGCGGCGATGAGAAGAACGGCCATGCGCGACCTCCGGAAGCGAGGTGAATGCCGGGACGAGTTGCTGCGGCGAGTATACCAAACCACTCCCTCGGGCGGAACGCGCCTCCGACGGACGCTCTCTCATTGCCCGTGGCCCACCCCGTGGCCCACAATAGACCGATGGAGGCCCCATGATCATCGAGGGGATCACCCTGCGGCCCTACTTCGAGAACGCCTACATCCTAGGGGACGAACGCACGAGGCAGGCCATCGTCGTCGATCCGGGCGCGGAGCCGGAGCGCGTGCTCGCCGCGCTCGACCGCCAGGGCCTGACGGCAAAGCTCATCCTCTGCACCCACGCCCACATCGACCACATCGGCGCCGTCACCCCCGTCCGCCAGAGCACTGGCGCCCTCTTCGCCATGAGCCGGATCGATTACGACGACATCGACGTCCAGACCGCTGGGCTCGCCCACGTCCTCCCCCAGCCGCTTCCCCCCATCGCCCAGCCGGACCGCTACCTGGAGGACGGCGACCTCATCGAAATCGGCGATCTCACCCTGCGTGTGCTGTTCACCCCCGGCCACACCCGTGGCCACCTCGCCTTCGCCGGCGAAGGCATCCTCATCTCCGGCGATCTCCTTTTCCGCGGCAGCATCGGCCGCTTCGACCTCTTCGGCGGCAACCCCCAGCAGCTCCTCCAGAGCATTCGCGATAAGGTACTGCCGCTCCCCGATGCCACCGAGGTCCGCTCCGGGCACGGCCCCCTCACCACCGTGGGACATGAACGAGCGAACAACCGTTATATACTGGAAATGGACCGCATCATCTCCGGTGAGCTGGCGCTGTAGGAGGAGGCCCGATGGAAGAACCCGAAGGCAGCCGCTCACGCTCCTCCTTCGCCCGCCTGCACATGCTCAGCTCCCTCGCCCGCGAAGTGCGCCACGTCCGCACCATTCGCGCCATCATGAAGGTCCCCCGGGAAGAGTTCGTCCAGCCGGACCTCCGGCCCAACGCCTACAGCGATACGCCACTCCTCATCGGCCGCGGCCAGACGATCTCCCAGCCCCTCATGGTCGCCATCATGACGGCCGCGCTCGATCCCCAGCCGGAGGACCGCCTGCTGGAGATCGGCACCGGCTCCGGCTACCAGGCCGCCATCCTCGGCGAACTCGCCGCTCACGTCGACACCGTAGAACGGTTCCCTGAGCTCGCTGGCACCTCCGCCGCCCGCCTCACCGCTCTCGGCTACCACAACATCGAGATCCACATCGCCCAACCGGACGCCCTCGGCTGGCCGGAGGGCGCGCCCTACAACGGCATCATGGTCACCGCCGGCGCCCCCTCCGTGCCGGACGCCCTCATCGCCCAGCTCGCCGTGGGCGGGCACATGGTCATCCCCGTGGGCGGCCAGGAGGAGCAACAGCTCTTCCTCATCACCAAAACGGAGGACGGCTACATCAGCGAGGAACGCGGACTCTGCCGCTTCGTTCCCCTGCGTGGTCCCGGCGGCTGGCCGGACGACTAGCCGCCTCCCCCACCTCCCGCCGCAACGCGTCGATGAACTCCGATGCCTCCGCCCGCGTCAGCTCCTCCGGCGCCTTCTCGTAGCCGTCCCGGCTGCGCCCCTCCACATCCTCCGCCCCCTGCCCGCCGTCCCTGCCGATGGCATAGATCGCCTTCACCTGCGGCTCCGTCGCCCGGCCCCCGCTTCCCCGCGCCCGCTTCCCCGCCCGCCGCGCCACCGGTGTATCCACCACCCGGCCCGCCTCCGCCCCGTAGCTGTAGTCCTCACAGAACTGCGTGCCGAAGCCCATCGCCGCCAGCGCCCGTCCCAGCGCCTTCGTCTTCGCCTTCTCCACGTAGTCCCCGAAGTCGGCCCCCGTCTCGCTGCCCCAGCCCGTCGCCACGCCCCCTCCGCCAGCCGCACCTCCACCCGGAACAAGACGAACCCATCCCGATGCTCCACCAACTCCGTCCGCACCTCCGCCTCCGCGTGCTCCGTTCGCAGCTACAACAGCCGCCACTACAGCTCTAGGTAATCCCGCCCGTTCAACACCGTCAGAAACCGGCTCGCCTCAAACGCCCGTTCGCTCATCGCATCCTCCTCGTTCCCGCAGCTCATATATTCGTATTAGGCCTCCACTGCAAGCGTTCGCGGGCGCGTCTCCATCTTCCCGAAGCGCCACAGGTTCCCCCGTGCACGCCCCTTTCACAACCCCTGATCAGTCCCTGCCGCCTAAAGGGTATTTCGATAGAAACTCCTCCCCCTCCGCCTAGACAGCCCGCTGACCCACCACCTAGAATGACCCCGCTGCCCGACCCCAAAGCCCGGCCCTGCGCTCCGAAACGACAACCCCAGCACGTTCCCCTCATAAGGCGGTGCCCTGTGATACACTCTCCTGCGATGGTTATGTCACCAATAACTGGCCAGAAAGTCGCTGAGATGGTCACCACTACCATAGAAGACGCGATCCGGCAGTTCCTCTCCTACCTCTCCGTGGAGAAGGGGTCATCCGCCAATACCGTCGCCGCCTACCGCAACGATCTCTCCCAGTTCCGTCAGTTCATCACCAGCCAGCACAAGGGCAACGTCGCCCTCGCCTTCGATCGCGGCGATATTCTCGATTACCTCGCCCACCTCGAAGAGCGCTCCTACTCCGAGGCTACCATCGCCCGCAAGGTCGCCGCCGTGAAGTCCTTCTTCAGCTTCGCCACCGCCGATGGCCTTGTCGCTACCGACCCCACGGAAAGCCTGAAATCGCCCCGCGTCGGCAAAGCCCTGCCCAAACCCATCTCCGTCCACCAGATCGATGAACTCCTCGAACAGCCCGCCAAGAAGGACACCCCGGAGGGGCATCGGGACCGCGCCATGCTGGAACTGCTCTACGCCACCGGCATGCGCGTCACGGAGCTGGTCTCACTCAACACGGACGACGTCGTCCTCAATGGCGCCACCACCAACGTCCGCTGCCAGGGCAAGGGCGCCAAAGAACGCACCATCCCCATCCACGAGCACGCCGTCGAGGCGCTCCTCGCCTACATCGATCGGTCCCGCCCCCGCCTCGTGCGCGCCCGCAAAGAACGCGCCCTCTTCGTCAACCGAAGGGGAGAGCGTCTCACCCGCCAGGGCTTCTGGCTTATCCTCAAGAACTACGCCAGAGAGGCCAACCTGAGCTCCGACGTCACCCCGCACACCCTGCGTCACAGCTTCGCCACCCACATGCTTCGCGGCGGCGCCCCCCTGCGACACGTCCAGGAGATGCTCGGCCACGCCAACATCTCCACCACCCAGGTCTACACCCAGCTATCGCAAGAACACGTGCGGGAGGTCTACGACAAGGCCCACCCCCGCGCCCGCTAGCCCACAGGCGCCCTACCGGCCGACGGCCCCACGAATATGGGCCGCGTGATAGCCATCGTGCTCCGCGTACTCCAACAGGCGATCCCGTAACGGGATCGCCCCTCCGTGCCGGCCGTCCACACCAAAAGTCCACACCGGCTCGCTCAACTGCGCCGCCGTCATCCCCCCCACCAGCTCCAGCAGCTGCGCACGGTACTGATCCATCTCCTCCCGCAGGTCCTCCAGGCTCGTCTCCTGCCTTCGCTCCACCTGCCGCCGGTTGAACTCCTCCAGGTCAAACGCCTGCCCCGCCTTCACGTCGTACGTCCCCTGCGCCACCACCCGCACCAGGCCGGCCATGGAGTGGTCGGAGGCGGAGAGATGCGCCAGCGTATCCTTCACCGACCATGTCTCGTTATCCGCCGTCGGCCGCGTCCAGTCCTCTTCCCCCAGCGAATCCGCCAGCTCCAGGAAAACCTCGCGCTGCCGCCGCAGCGCATCCAACACCTGCTCCGTCACCGCATCCATCGCACGCTCCTCATCAGGCGAGCGCCCGCACGCCGCCCAGCGCGTCGCGCCCGGCGTAGCGAGCGGCGCTCCCCAGCTCCGCCTCAATGGCAAGCAGCCGGTTGTACTTCGCCACCCGCTCCCCCCGCGCCGGCGCGCCCGTCTTGATCTGGCCCGCCCCCGTGGCCACCGCCAGGTCCGCGATCGTCGTATCCTCCGTCTCCCCGCTCCGGTGCGAGATGATCGCGTTCCACCCCGCCCCCTGCGTCATCCGTATCGCCTCCAGCGTCTCCGTCAGCGTACCGATCTGGTTCAGCTTGATCAGCACCGCGTTACTGGAGCGCTCCACGATCCCCCGCTCGATCCGGCGCGTGTTCGTCACGTACAGGTCATCCCCCACCAGCTGCACCGCACCCCCCAGCGCGGAACACAGCGCCCTCCAGCCGGACCAATCGTCCTCCGCCATCCCGTCCTCGATGCTCACGATCGGATAGCGCTCCGCCCAGTCCTGCCAGTGCGCCGCCATCTCCTCGGAGGACAGCCTGCGCCCCTCCCGCGCCAGCACATACTCGCCGCCCTCAAACAGCTCCGTCGTCGCCGGGTCCAGCGCAATCACCAGATCCCGCCCGGCGCGGTACCCCGCCCGCTCGATCGCCTCCAGCACCACCTCCACCGCCGCCTCGTTCGTCGGCAGCGCCGGCGCGAACCCACCCTCATCCCCCACCGTCGTAGCAAGCCCCCGGTCGTGCAGGATACCGTGCAGCGCGTGGTACACCTCCACCCCCATCCGCAGCCCCTCCCCAAACGTCGCGGCGCCCACCGGCATCACCATGAACTCCTGGAAATCCGTCGATTTCTCCGCGTGCTTGCCCCCGTTCAAAATGTTCATCATCGGCACCGGCAGCAGCGTCGCCTTCTTCCCGCCTACGTAGCGGTACAGCGGCATCCGGCCCGATGCCGCCGCCGCGCGCGCCGCCGCCAGCGATGCCCCCAGGATCGCGTTCGCCCCCAGCCGGCCCTTGTTCTCCGTCCCGTCCAGCGCGATGAGCGCCCGGTCCAGCCCCTCCTGGTCCGCCGCGTCCCGCCCGATCAGCGCCCGCGCGATCTCCCCGTTCACGTGCGCCACCGCCCTCAACACGCCCTTGCCCCCATAGCGCCGCCCATCGCCATCGCGCAGCTCCACCGCCTCATGCGCCCCCGTGCTCGCCCCGGAGGGCACCAGCGCCACCCCCTGTGCGCCGTCCTCCAGCGCCACTTCAACCGCCACCGTCGGATTACCGCGCGAATCCATCACCTCACGGCCACGAACGCTTCCGATATTCACCGTTTCTCCTGTTCCCGTATCAATGCGCGGCCATCATAGCCACCCCCGCTCCGGCGCGGCAACCGAACCGCCGCCCCCTCCCGCCTGCTCCGTGCTACAATCTCCGGCCATGAGCGACCCCCATGCCGGACCGAACTACCCTACTGGCTCGCCTTTCACCGAAGCCGCCGGCGTAGGGCGCATCCGCTTCGCCCGCCTCCAGCGCCACTTCCCCACCCTCGCCCAGACCTGGCGCGCGGAGCGGACGGACCTCCTCGCCGGCGGCCTCGATGCCCGCATCGTCACCGCCATCCTCGCCCGTCGCGCCGCCATCGAACCGGAGCAGGAGATCGAACGCCTCCAGCGCAACAACGTCCGCGCCATCACCTGGGCGGCCCCCTCCTACCCCGCCCGCCTGCGCGAAACCTACGACCCAGCCGTCATCCTCTACATCTGCGGTCAGCTCACCCCCGCCGATGAGTGGTGCGTCACCGTCGTCGGCACCCGCAAGATCACCGCCTACGGACGCGCCGTCGCCGAGGAGATCGCCGGCGACCTCGCCCGCAACCGCGTCACCGTCGTTAGCGGCCTCGCCTGCGGCGCCGACGCCATCGCCCACACCGCCGCCCTCGATGCCGGTGGCCGCACCCTCGCCATCATGGCCAGCGGCCTGGACATCGTCTACCCGCCCGAACATCGCCGCCTCGCCGACCGCATCTCAGAAGCGGGCGCCCTTATCTCCGATTACCCGCTGGGCACCGAGCCCGGGGCGATTTCTTTCCCCGCCGCAACCGCATCCTCGCCGGCCTCAGCCTGGGCACCCTCATCATCGAGGGCGATATGCAGAGCGGCACCATGATCACCGCCCGCCTCGCCATGGAGCAAAACAGAGAGGTCTTCGCCGTCCCCGGCAGCATCCTCTCCGCCCAGAGCCGCGGCCCTAACTGGCTTATTCAGCAGGGGGCAAGCTTGTACGCCCCATCTCCGATATACTCGAACAGTCGAACCTCATCATGGCGGAGCAACAACTGGAGCTTGCCGATGCCCTTCCCCTGGACGAAACTGAAGTCGCGCTCCTCCGCCAGCTCACCGTGGACCGGGCCCACATCGATGATGTTCGCCGCGAAACCGGGCTCCCCATCCAGACCGTAAGCAGCGCACTCGCTATGCTGGAGCTCAAGGGAATGGTCCGCCAGGTCGGAAACATGAACTTCGTGCGGGTCCGCGAAACCGCGGAACGCTATCAAGGATAGGAATGCCAGCAACAAGGGCCGCCCGAACCACCGCCCGCACGAAAGCGAAGACGACCGGCGCGAAGTCCACGACGGCCCGCACCAAGGCTCGGCGCGCCGCTCCACGGGCCGCCGCCAACGACGGCAAGACGTCCGGCCCCATCCGCAACCTCGTCATCGTGGAGTCCCCCGCCAAGGCGCGCACCATCGGCAACATTCTCGGCGCCGATTACACCGTGAAGGCATCCATCGGCCACGTGCGTGATCTCCCCAAGTCCAAGCTCGGCGTCGATGTCGATAAGGGCTTCGCCGCCACCTACCTCGTCCCCAAGGAAAAGAAGAAGGTGGTGGACGAACTGCGCGCCGCCGCCCGCAAGGCGGAGCGCGTCTACCTCGCCACCGACCCCGACCGGGAGGGGGAAGCCATCTCCTGGCACCTCGTGGAAGCGGCTGGCCTCCAAGACACTCCCCACCAGCGCGTCGTCTTCCACGAGATCACCCGGGAGGCCATCCTCGAAGCCTTCCAACACCCGCGCGACATCGATATGGACCTGGTAAACGCCCAGCAGGCCCGCCGCGTCCTCGATCGCCTCGTCGGCTACAAGATCAGCCCCCTCCTCTGGCGCAAAGTCCGCCGCGGACTCTCCGCCGGGCGCGTCCAGTCCGTCGCCCTCCGCATGGTCGTGGAGCGCGAACGCGACATCCTCTCCTTCACCCCCATGGAGTACTGGAGCATCGACGCCCGCCTGCTCAAGGACGGCCAGCTCGCCGGTGATGCCTTCACCGCCGGCCTCCAGGGCCCGGCCCGCCCAGTTGGACAATGGCGCAAGAAGGACTTCGCCATCCTGGACGGTGCCGCCGCCACCGCCCTCGTCGACCGGCTAAGCACCGCCGCCTACGCCGTCGCCTCCGTGGCCAAGAAACAGCAGTTGCGCCGTCCCGCCCCACCGTTCACCACGAGCACGCTCCAGCAGGAGGCGTCCCGAAGGCTCGGCTACAGCGCTACCCGCACCATGGCCGTCGCCCAGCAACTGTACGAAGGCATACCCTTGCCCGGCCGGGGCGAGGTCGGCCTCATCACCTACATGCGTACCGATTCCACCAACCTGGCCGGCTCCGCCATCGCGGAAACGCGCCACTACATCGAGGAGAAGTTCGGCAAGGAGTACGTACCGGCCGCTCCCCGCGTCTATCGCAAGAAAGCAAAGGGCGCCCAGGAAGCGCACGAAGCCATCCGCCCCACCTCCATCCAGCGGGAGCCGGACGCCCTCCGCTCCGCCCTCACGCGTGACCAGCACCGCCTCTACACCCTCATCTGGCAGCGCATGCTCGCCTGCCAGATGGCCGACGCCGTCTTCGACACCACCTCCATCGATATCGAAGCCCGCGCTGGGGCCGATGCCTACCTCTTCCGCGCCACCGATAGCGCCCTCCGCTTCCCCGGATTCCGCCGCATCTACATCGAGGCGTCCGATGATGCGCTGGAGGACGATGAGCGCCCCTCCCTCCCCGAGCTAGCGGCGGACGAAGCGCTCCGCCTGCGCCAGCTTCTGCCGGAGCAGCACTTCACCCAGCCGCCCCCGCGCTTCACGGAGGCCTCCCTGGTCAAAGCGCTGGAGGAGAACGGCATCGGCCGGCCCAGCACCTACGCCCCCATCATGCAGACGCTGCAGCAGCGCGGCTACGTCCGGCGGGAGACCAACCGCCTCTTCCCGGAGGAGCTCGGCCTCGTCGTCAGCGACGTCCTGACCGCAAACTTCCCCGATGTGGTCAACATCGGCTTCACCGCCGAGATGGAGAGTGAACTGGACGATATCGCCTCCGGCGATCGTCAGATGGAACCGGTGGTACACAGCTTCTACCTGCCCCTGGCGTCCGCCCTGGCCAGGGCGGAGGACGCGCCCCCCGTCATGCAGCTCACCGACCAAACCTGCCCGGAGGGCCACCCCCTCGCCATCAAGTGGGGGCGCTTCGGCCAGTTCCTCGCCTGCACCCAGTACCCGGAGCACCGCTACACCGCGCCGCTGCCGGAAGAGGCGGAGGCCGCCGCAAAGGCCGCCGAAGGCGAATTCTGCGCCGAATGCGGCGGGCAGATGCAGGCCAAGAGCGGCCGCTTCGGCCGCTTCCTCGCCTGCCCCGAAGGCCACCAGACGCGCTCCATCCTCAACCGCGTCGGCGTCCAGTGCCCGCTTGATGCCGGCGAGATCGTGGAGAAGCGAACCAAGACCCGGCGCACCTTCTACGGCTGCGCCAACTACCCCAAGTGTGAGTTCACCAGCTGGAGCCGCCCCCTTCCCCAGCCCTGCCCCCGCTGTGGCGCCCTCATCGTCGCGCAGGGCCGCGGCGATAACGCCCGCTGCACCGCCTGCGACTGGCGCGGCAAGCCTGCCACACCGGCCACTCCTCCGGCGCCCGCCGCACAACGCGAACCGGCGAAGGCCGGGGCGGGCTAACCGCCATGCTCGCCCGGTCGCGCGCGACTCCTCACCCCCCGGCCGAGCCCGAACGTCCCCGGCCCGATGCCCATGCCCTCGCCCTGCTCAACGCCTACCTCGATGAGCTTCGCCTCGCCCACAACCTCTCCCCCTACACCCTGCGCAACTACCGCGCCGATACCACTGGCTACCTCGCCTGGCTCGCTGGCCGCGCCCTCGCCCCCCTCCGCATCGGCCGGACCGATTTCCGTGCCTACCTCGCCGACTTGACCGAGGCCGGCCTCGCCCGCAGCAGCCTCCAGCGCAAGGTCAGCACCGTCCACGCCTTCTACCGCTACCTCGTGCGTGAGAGCCACCTCGCCGCCGATCCCTTGTTCGGCGTCTCCTCCCCCAAGAAAGCGAAGCGGCTCCCCCGCGTCCTGGAGGGCAGCGACATCACCCGGCTGCTGGACGCCCCCCCGGCCGATAGCCCCCAGGGTCTGCGAGATCGCGCCATCCTGGAACTGCTCTACGCCGGTGGCCTCCGCGTCTCCGAGCTCGTCGGGCTGGACCTGGGAGCCCTCAACCTCGATGACCGCATCGTCGTCGTCCGCGGCAAGGGCAACAAGGAGCGCGGCGTCCTGATCGGACGGCCCGCGCGCGATGCCCTTCAGCGCTACCTCCGCCACGCCCGCCCCCTCCTCATCGGCCGCTCCCGCAGCGGCCCCCAGCGCGATGCCGTCTTCCTCAACAGAGCCGGCGGCCGCCTCAGTGCCCGCAGCGTCCAATCGATCGTTCCCAAATGGGCCACCGCCGCCGGCATCGCCACCGCCGTCCACCCCCACCTCCTCCGCCACAGCTTCGCCACCCACATGCTGGACAACGGCGCGGAACTGCGCGTCGTCCAGGAACTCCTGGGACACCGCAGCGCCAACACCACCCAGATCTACGCCGATGTCACCGCTGAACGCCAGCGCACCGTGTACGAGGCCGCCTTCTTCAACCAGCTCCGCCGCCGCGACGACGAGCAGGCATAGCCTGCACCGAAACGCTCCCGCCCCGTACCATCGCCGTCATCTTGGGTCGATCCCGCCCACAGCCAGACGCCCAACCGAATAAGCTGCGCCCGTCCTGTGAGCCTCCGGCGGCAGCCACACAGCCCAGGCGCAGCTTGCTTGACGCGCCCCTGCCCGGTTGCTACGATCCGGGTACGCCTGGGGGGGCGGTTAGCTCAGTTGGTTAGAGCGCTGCGTTGACATCGCAGAGGTCACTGGTTCGAACCCAGTATCGCCCACCACCCCTTCCTTCCGGTTTGACCACGAATCTGGCCCGCTGCTATACTCGTCTTCAGGAGCATCCTAGGAGCGTAGCTCAGTTGGTAGAGCAGCGGTCTCCAAAACCGCCGGTCGGGGGTTCGAGTCCCTCCGCTCCTGCCAAAATCGCTCACCCTTGCCGAGGTGGTGGAACCGGTAGACACGCTGTCTTGAGGGGGCAGTGCCCTTCGGGGCGTAGGAGTTCAAATCTCCTTCTCGGCACCAACGACACCACGGCTATCCTTTTGAAGATAGCCGAGTCCCTTCCACCGGGGCGACGTGGCCAAGTGGTAAGGCGGGGGTCTGCAAAACCCCTATCAGCGGTTCGATTCCGCTCGTCGCCTCCAGCACACAGGGAAGCGGCTCCCATGATGGGAGCCGCTTCGCGTCCGTCATCCATGCCCACCGATCATCGCAGCGCGTACAGCGTGCCGTCGCCGCCGGCGATATAGATGCCGTTCCCCGTCACCGCCGGCGTGGTGCCGGCCGCCACCATAGCGGGGAACTGCCAGCGGATGGCACCAGTCGCCCGATCGAGGGCGGAGAACACGCCATCGGTCGCGCCCGTGTACACCGCATCGCCGCCCACGACGGTCGCCGTCTCTACGCCCGAACCGGCCTTGTAGCGCCAGCGCGACTCTCCCGTCTCTACGTCCATCGCCACGACGTTCCCATCGCCCCCTCCGATATACAAGACCCCCTCGGCGACCGCCATCTCGGCCAGCCGCCGGTTCCCGATGCTCAACTCCGACAGGATCGGCGTTGGCGGCTCCGGCGCCGCCCTCCATATGTACGCCCGTACCCAGAGTTCGGCGATCAAGTCCCGATAGAGGAATGGGGGACGCCAGTCCAGATCGAACACCAGCAACGTTCCGCGGGAGCTGCCGATATACAGCCGATCGCCGATGATCACCGGATCCGTCGTCGCTCCACCCCACACGTGCAGGGTGACGGCCAGCTTCCCCGTTTCGCGTTCAAACACTCGGACATCCTCGTCCGCCGCGACGACGACATAGTGCTCAGTCACGGCGGGAAGCGAGTCAATCCACTGCCCCTCGCCGCTCCGCCAGCGACGCTGGCCCGTCCCCGCGTCGACCGCATGGAGGCGGCCATCGCCATCGCCGATGTACACCTCGCCCCCGGCCACTACCGACGCCGCCGTAAGCGCCGCCTCCGCCTCGTACACCCAGCGCATGGCGCCGTTGGCCGCATCCAGCGCCACGAGGCGGCCGTCTCGCGAGCCCACGTAGAGTGTGTCCCCCGCAATGCTGGGCGTTGAATTGACCGGGCTGGACATCGCCATTTCCCAGCGCGTCGCGCCCGTCAGCGCATCGAGCGCGACGATCCGTCCGTCCGCGGTCGCGATGAACACCGCATCCGTGGTCGCGGCGGGCGAGGCGAGGAATGGCTGGCCGGTCTTGAACTGCCATCGCAGTACTCCGCTGAACGCCGGCGCTTCCGCCGCGAACCGCGTGTTGCTGATGTCGTGGCTCGCCATCGACCACCCGCCCGTCGTGGCCGACGAACTGAGGTTCGTCGTCGCCGGCGCCAGCGCTCGCTCCGGCCCGAAGGTGACGAACCCCCACAGGCCCGCAGCGCCTGCGACGAGCGCCAGCAGCGCCAGCTTCGCCGCTTGCCGCCATCGCTGGTTTCGCCCGAGGGCGCGCAGCGCTCGCTCCCCGCTCACAGGGTCCATGCTGGCAGCGCCCGCAAGCGATGACCAGCACCCCTCGCACCGCCGGCGATCGCCCGCGTTGGCGCGGCCGCAGAAACGGCAGGCGACGATTGCCGAATCGTCAAAGCTCATCCCGGCCCCTTCCCCCACGCCGGCCCGATCGACCGCTGGCGGCATGGAGTGTAGCGCATGAGGTTCCCTTCCGCTCGCCGCCACCGCCGCAGCCACGCCACCACCTCGCCCCACCCGCCGACGACCTCCGACGCGGGCGACCGCCGCTACCGCCGCAGCCACGCCACGGCATCGCCCCGCTCGTCGCGATCGCCGCCACGCCAACATATTCCCGCGGAACCCGCGGGAGAATATAATGCGCAGTGCTCCCTGGGTAGTCTACTTAGTTGAATGCAAATGGACCAGAGAACACCCTTGGATCGTAATGGAGCGGCCAGGAGGTCGCTTACCGTCGCCGAGCATCTCTCAGAGCATCGCATCCGAACTCGGGCAAGCGATCATGTGGTTGCTGGGTGAGGACTCGATAACTCAGCAGATCGAGCCTCTTCGCGATGTGGAAATGACGGCGTCTAACGGCCGTGCACTGTTCACCGATTCAGACCAGTTTTATGCCTCTCTCTCGTCTGTGACATCGAACGCCGTGTCCCTAGTATCTACGTACAATGTTGAAGGATCGGGGATACCGCTTTCCCGCCCTGGGGTGATAGTTCTTCCTGTCATCGTCGTGGAAGGAGAATTGCTCGCCTCTCATCTCGATCAAACTCTGCACGAGGTAACTGTTCAATCAGTCAACTACGCTCGCGTGCTCTGGGGGGATGCCCCAAGAACAGCGGGAATTTCTTGTGTGGAAATCGTTCCGGCCTCTTCGCCTGATACCTTTGCGAGCGAACGCTATGCCTCGGCCGAGGCCTTGCTGAATCGAATGGAATCAGCCTCTGGCTGAATCTCAGCACGAGCGCAGCTACGATGTCCGTAGACACCATCGCGATCACTCCGGTCCCGCGCGGGGTATTGACGATGCCCCCACTTCTTACGCGGCTGCGCGCCGTTCCCGCAGCACTCCTTACCCCCGTGGACGAGCTGTTGCAGGCGAGGAAGTTCGATAAGGCCTTGACTACTCTCCAGGAGATGGCCGCGCTGCGCCCTGACCTGCCAGGGATACCGGCAAGACTGGGGCACGCTCTGTCAGAAATGCATCGTTACGAAGAAGCACTCCAAGCCTGGAATAGAGGGGCCGAACTCGAAGATGCCCTAGGTTCGCACGCAATGGAGCGAGCAACGATATTGAACAGACTCCGGCGCTACGAAGAAGCACTAGACATCTTTGATACTCTGTTCAACGAGGACCCGACTCACTATCCCGTCAGAGCTAACCGTGCGTGCACCTTAATGACGGTTGATCGAAACAGCGAGGCTCTCGCAGAACTGGACCTCATGATTGATTCCCGCCCCAACGAGGCGGGACTTCTTGCAAATCGTGGAGGTGCGCTTATGGGACTAGATCGCTATCACGACGCCGAGGAGAATCTGAGGCTCGCGGTTATGCTTGACCCGTCGAATTGGGCTGCTCACGGTAACCTTGGCATTACACTTCTCAAATTAGGTCGTGATGGGGACGCCATCCAAGAGTTAACCACGGCGATTGCGCTGGCACCGGCCGAACCAGTGCCGTACTTAAGTTTGGCGAGGGCGTATGGCCGGGCTGACAGACTCGAACAAGCGATATCCTCACTGGAGCGCGCTCATCGCTTAGGTCCGCACCTCACGCTCGGCAAAGAAGCGACTGCGGATCTAGCCCGGCTAGCGGAGAACAAAATAACTCGTTCCAGATTCGAGCATTTCCTCAACGAACTCTCGAGCAGATCCGCCGGATTGTCCACGGAGCCGCTTTCGCCCTGAACCAGGCAAAATAAGTCCCATGCTTCCTTGTGGAGGCACGATCCTGATGAGCCGGGCAGGCCGCTCACCCAGTGCCGTACAATAAACGCATGACACAACGCGCCGTCGTCCTCACCGCTGAACTCATCGTGGAAAGCCGCATCCGCGCCGCCGCCGTCGCCGCCGGCTGGACCGTCGCCCCCGCCGCCACCGGCCCCGCCGCCCTCGATGCCATCGCCCTCCACCGGCCCGCCCTCGTCATCGTCGATGTCTCCGCCCCCGACGCCGATATCCCCGCCATCCTCGCCGCTGCCGGCACGGCTACCGTCGTCGCCTTCGGCCGCCACACCAACCCCCTCGCCCTCCAGGCCGCCCGCCGCGCCGGCATCGGCCGCGTCGTCACCCAGGGTGAACTCAGCGCCGCCCTGCCCGCCATCTTCGCCCGGCCCACCGCTGCCGCCACAAGCAAGGAGGCATCATGACCACCACCGCCATCGATTACGAAGCCGTCATCGGCCTTGAAGTCCACGCCCAGATCACCACCCGCAGCAAGAACTTCTGCTCCTGCAGCGCCGATTACGCCAACGCCGCCCCCAACACCCACGTCTGCCCCGTCTGCCTCGGCATGCCCGGCACCCTCCCCGTCCTCAACCGCGCCGCCATCGAGGCCACCGTCATGACCGCCCTCGCCCTCAACTGCGAGATCCCCCTCCACTCCAAGTTCGACCGCAAAAACTACCCCTACCCGGACCTCATGAAGGGCTACCAGATCACCCAGTACGATGAGCCCCTCTCCCTCAACGGCTGGACCGAGATCGACGACGGCAACGGCGGCACCCTCCGCGCCGGCATCACCCGCGTCCACCTCGAGGAAGACACCGCCCGCCTCCTCCACCGCGTCGACTCCGTCACCGGCGAGCCCTACAGCCTCGTCGATGTCAACCGCGCCGGCGTCCCCCTCATGGAGATCGTCGGCGAGCCGGACCTGCGCACCCCGGAGCAGGCGCGCCAGTACCTCCTCAAGCTGCGCCAGATCCTGCGCTACCTCGGCGTCAGCCACGCCAACATGGAGGAAGGCAACTTCCGCTGCGATGCCAACGTCAGCGTTCGCCCCCGCGGCAGCACGACGTTCGGTAACAAGGTGGAAGTGAAGAACATGAACAGCTTCCGCGCCGTCTTCCACGCCCTGGAATACGAGCTCGACCGCCAGAGCACAATGATGGCCGCCGGCGAACGCATCCCCATGGAGACCCGCGGTTGGGTCGAGGGCGAAAATCGCACCGTATCCCAGCGCTCCAAGGAAGAGGCGAACGACTACCGCTACTTCCCGGAGCCAGACCTCCCCCCCGTCGTCCTCACACCCGATTGGATCGAGGGCGTCCGCGCCAAACTGCCCGAGCTTCCCGATGCCAAACGCGCCCGCTTCGTCCAGCGCTACGGCCTGTCCCCCCACGAAGCGGACCTCCTCACGGACTCCCGCGCCCGCGCCGACTACTTCGAGGCCGCCCTCGCAGATGCCGATCCCACCGACGATGCCGCCCGCCGCTCCCTGGCCAGGGCCGTCGCCAACTGGATGCTGGGCGAGCTCGCCCGCCTCCAGAACGCCCACGGCGACGAGATCGAGGCCGTCAAAGTACGCCCGCAGCACATCCGCGAGCTCGTCGCCGTGATCGAAGGCGGCGCCATCAGCGGCACCCAGGCTAAGGACGTGTTCCAGAAGATGTACGATACCGGCGAAGCCCCCGGGGCCATCGTCGAAGCCGCCGGACTCTCCCAGATCAGCGGCACGGATGAGCTAGCCGCCATCGTCGCCCAGATCCTCGCCGCCCACCCCCAGCCCGTCGCCGATTACCGCGCCGGCAAGCAAGAGGCGATCAAGTTCCTCGTCGGCCAGGTCATGCGCGCCACCAAAGGCCGCGCCAACCCGGAGAGCGCCGGCGCCCTCCTGCGGGACACCCTCGGCGGCTGACCCCGGCCGCCCTCACTCACCCCGGCCGCCCGCTCGTCTGGCCCGTCGAAGGACGAGCCCCCTGCTCCCTCCCGCCTTTGACACCACCCCATAGCGTAACCTACAGTACGGGCATCCTTTGTTAACGCGAGATATAATCCTGCGCGAACCGGCCGGGACGCATAGCAGGGGAGGACCAACACGATGAGCGATGACAGAGCGGACCAAATCTGGGAGCGGCCGTTAACCCGCAGGCAACTCGTATCGGCCGTGGCCGCCGGTGGGGCGAGCCTCGCCCTCGTCGGCTGCGGCGACGATGACGGATCGCCTGCCTCGACCGGCACACAGGCAGCGGGCCAGCCAAAAAGGGGTGGGTCGCTGAACCTTCTCGCTAATTCGTCGCTGGATGTTATTGATCCGCATAAGTCGGTTGGACTAAACGACCCGTGGAGCTTCGTCGCTAACACGCCGCTCAAGCTCGATTGGATGAAGGGGACGCTGAACCCTGGCCTTGTCGAGAAATGGGAATCGCCCGACCCGCTCACGATGGTCCTTCGCCTGAAGCAGGGCGTCCATTTCCAAAAAGAATCGGCTGCCGCCGGTCGCGAACTAGAAGCGAGCGACATCGTCGCCAACCTGGAACGTATTCGCACAAAGGGTGACGCGACGTTCCTCGCCGCCTATGGCTTCGCGAACGTCGACACATACGAACCGACCGACAGGTACACCGTCCGTGTCAAGTTCAAGAAGCCAGACGCCAACTTCCTTTCGTGGTGCAGTACCACCGCGACGACGATCCTTCCTAAGGAAGCGCTCGCCAAGTACTCGGCCAACCTTGCGAACGTGGCGGCGTGGTACGGCACTGGTCCCTTCATTCCCGATCTCGGCGCTTATCACCCGGGTGTTTCTTCGACGTTCCGGCGAAATCCGAATTACGACCTGACTCCGGGGGGGCTCCCATATCTCGACGCGGTCACACTGATCACCATCAACGATTTCAGCGCTCGCGCGGCTGCTGTTCGCGGGGGCCAGCTTGATATCTCGATCGTACCGACCCTGGACACAAAAGACATCGCTGCCAGGGGGTTCCAGATGCAGAGCACCGAGAACAAGATCATTGCGGCGCAACACGAGGCGATGAACCCAGCGCTGCCGCCGATGAACGACGTTCGGGTCCGCCGAGCGGTCAATCTTGCCATCGACCGTGAGGCGCTCATGGGCGTCGTGGCGGAGGGTTACGGATGCACAAGCATAATCCTCGGCTGCAATACGAACTGGTTCCTCACAGAGAAGGAGTGGGAGGGCAAGCCTGGCTTCCGCAAGGATAAGAAGCAGGACATCGCTGAGGCCAAGCAACTGCTCGCCGCCGCCGGCATCGACCCCCAGAAGACAACACTCAAACTGGCAACCAGCGCTCAGTCGGCCTACAAGACCGGGTATGACACGGCCATTGCGTTCAAGGGAATGCTGGAGGGCGCCCTTGGATTCAAGATCGACCTTACTATCGGCGCGATTACGGCCCTGGCTATGAAGCCGAACCCCCACCACATGGTGAGCGTCACCGGTGGTTACGGCTCTGGCATGCTCGTTGACGCCCCACCCTGGAACACCATGTACTCCACCGGGGGTGGGAATGGGGGCCTATGGACCGACAAAAAGACCGACGACCTCATCGAGCAGCAAGCGAGCGAGCTGGACACAAACAAGCGGAAGGACCTCCTCCAGCAGCTACAGCGCTATCTCATGCAGGATGACGTCATGGGGTTCGCGCCGACCATTCGCAACTTTGACTGGACGGCGGCGCGGAAGGATATCCGCGGCTGGGCAGCCTCGGCTTACTTCCTGAGCCACTATGCATGGCAATTCGACAAGGTCTGGATCGATAGCTAAACGACACAGCGGGTTCGGCGGCGTCCCCCCGACGCCGCCGAACCCATCCCCCCAAAGCCCGCTCGCCCTGAGCCTTCGAAAGGTGAGTCCCCTCGGGATCTGACCTTCCGCCCTCCCCGCTCCCGCCGTTGACACCACCCAATAGCGGAACCTACAGTACGGGCATCTTTGTAGCGCGGGCTATAGTCCTGCGCGAACCGGCCGGAGCGCATAGAAGGGGAGGAGCAGCACAATGAGCGATGACAGGGCGGACCAAATCTGGGAGCGGCTGTTAACCCGCAGGCAACTCATGTCGGCCGTAGCCGCCGGTGGGACGAGCCTCGCCCTCGTCGGCTGCGGTGACGACGATGACGACGCCAGCGCGCCCCAGGCGACGTCGGGCGTACCGAAGAAGGGCGGCACGGTTACGATCGCCGGCAGCCAGGGCGGGACGGTTACTGACCCCCACAAGTCGTTCATCGGGACCAGCGATGCCTGGGGCCTCGTCGCGCACACTCCGTTAGACATCGACTGGCAGAAGGGTACATTGGAGCCCAGCCTAGTTCAAAAATGGGAGTTCCCGGACCCATTGACGTTGCTCCTATCCCTCAAGCAGGGAGTGCACTTCCAGCAGGAATCGCTGGCGCGAGGCCGGGAAGTCGAGGCCGCGGACATCGTCACCAGCCTCGATCGCATCCGCACGCCGGGTGACCCCACATTCGCGGGCCGTCGCAATTTCGATCGGGTCGCCACGTATGAGGCTGTGGACAAGTACACCGTTCGCGTCAAGTTCAAGAAGCCCGATGCCAACTTCCTCTCCCTGCTCTCGGCAGGCGCCTCGGCTTCTACGATTCTCCCTCGGGAGGCGATAGAAAAGTACGGCGCCAACCTGGCCGTGCCCGAGGCCTGGTATGGTTCCGGACCCTTCGTACTGGATCCGAGCTCATACAAGCCGGGGGTCTCGGTGTCCTTCAACCGTAACCCGACCTACGACCTGGAGCCCGGACTTCCCTATCTGGATAAGGTTACTCTCCTCACGGTCCTAGAGTTCTCCGCCCGATCCGCGGGCCTGCGCGGCGGGCAGATTGATGTCACGAATGTATCAACATTCGATGCGCCGGACTTTCGCAACCGTGGCTTCCAGATGGGCTCGACGGAGAACACGCTGGTCACGGGCCAGCATCTCGCGATGAACGTAACGCTTCCGCCCATGAACGACCCGCGCGTCCGCCAGGCGATCCACCGCGGCATTGACCGGGAGGAACTTCTGGCGGTCGTCGCCGATGGCTTCGGGTGCACCGTGATCATCCTTGGCTGCCTGCCCGACTGGTACCTCACTCAGAAGGAGTGGGAGGGCAAGCCGGGATTTCGGAAGGACCACAAGCAAGACATCGCCGAGGCGAAGCAGTTGCTCTCCGCCGCTGGCGTCGACCCGACGAAGACGACCCTAAAACTCGGCGTATCCCAGGCGGCGACCTGCCTCTGCAAGGTCCACTACGATCAGGGTGTCGCCCTGCGCGGCATGATAGAACGGGACCTCGGCTTCAAGATCGACTTTGTCGTGGACCCCGCGAGCACGAATACCGCTGCATGGGTCCGACAGAATCAGGCTCACCTCGTCAATCTTTCCTACGGAGGCCAGGGACCGATCATCCTCGATGCGCCGCTGGTGAATAACTTCGTGTCCTACGGGGCGGCAAACACCAGCCTGTGGGACGACAAGAAGACCGACGATCTGTACGACAGGGAGGTCTCGGAGCTGGACACCAACAAGCGAAAGCTGCTGTTCCATGAAATCCAGCGCTATCTCATGCAGGATGACACCCTGCCCGGCTCGCCCACGGTCCGCAATTTCGACTGGTACGCCGCGAACCCGAAGATGCGCGGATGGAAGACGCCGGCATACTATCTGGGCAATTACGCCTTCCAATACGACAAGGTCTGGCTCAATAGCTAGGTAAAAGCACGGGGAGGGGCCCGGCGGTAGGCGTGTAGCCGATGCCGCCGGGCCCCTCCCACAAGCCCCCGAAGGATGAACCCCGTCCCCTCGTGGCGCTGCACGCCGAGGCTTTTAGCCTAGGCGTGCATTCCCTTAGCTCTCCTCCCACCGCTTCTCCGCGCCGTTGACACTACCCCCCAGCGGACCTACAGTACGGCCATGTTCTTGGATGCACGCGCTAAATCCCGCACAAGCCGTCGGAACGTATAGCAACAAAGGAGCCACAACCATGGCACAAGACAGGGCGGACCAGGTCTGGGAGCGGCCGTTATCCCGTAGGCAACTCGTTTCGGCCATGGCCGTCGGCGGCGCCAGTCTCGCCCTCCTCGGCTGCGGCGACGATGACGAGGACGCCGCCACACCCGCGGTATCCAGCCAGCCCAAGCACGGGGGCAAGGTCACGCTGCACGGCTTCTCTCTCGCCGTCGTCGACCCCCACAAGACCATCGGCGTCACCGGCCCCTCCGATCTCTGGGGCTACCAGGCCAACTCCGTGCTCCGGCTGGACTGGCAGAAGGGCACCCCCACCGACGGCCTGGCGGAAAAGTGGGAGGCGCCCGATCCCACAACGGTGGTCCTCACCCTGAAGAAGGGCGTCCATTTCCAGAAGGAATCCGCAGCCGGCCCGCGCGAATTGGACTCCGGCGATGTCGTCGCATCATTGGAGCGCAGCCGCACCACGGGCGACGCCACCTTCGCTATCGCCGGACGCTTCCGCCTGGTCGATACCTACACCGCGGTGGACAAATACACCGTCCGGGTCAAGTTCAAAAAGCCCGATGCCAACTTCCTCTCCTTTATGTACCATCCCACTGCCGCCGCCATCCTGCCCAGGGAAGCGATTCAGAAGTACGGTGCCGATATGACCGTTCCCGCCGCCTGGTACGGCACCGGCCCCTTCGTGCCCGATCCCAGCACCTACAAGACCGGAATCTCAATAAACCTCAAGCGCAACCCCAGCTACGACGTGGACCCGGGCGGCCTCCCCTACCTCGATGAGATCACCGCCATCTACATCGCCGACCAGTCGGCAAGAGACGCCGCCCTGCGCACCGGCCAGCTCGATGTCGGCCTCGTCCCCACGCTCGCGGAAAAACAGTTCCGCTCTGAGGGCTACCAGATGAGCAGCACCGAGAACGTCATCACCGCCGCCCAGCACCTGGCGATGAACACCCAGATCGCACCCACCAACGACGTCCGCGTCCGCCAGGCCATCCACCGCGCCCTGGACCGCGTCGAGCTCGCCAACGTCGTCGGCGATGGCTTCGCCTGCACCCCCATCATCCTGGGCTGCCGCACCGCCTGGTACCTCTCAGAGAAGGAATGGGCGGAGAAGCCCGGATTCCGCAAGGACAGGAAGCAGGACATCGAAGAAGCCAAGAAGATCCTCAGCGCCGCCGGAGTCGATCCCACCAAGATCACGCTCAAACTGCTCTCCGCCGCCCAAAACCCCTACCGCGTTCACTACGAGCAGGCGGTCGCCGTCAAGGGCATCCTGGAGCGCAACCTGGGGTTCAAGGTCGAACTCACCCCCGTCGCCAACTGGCAGGCCCCCGCCGTCATGCGGGAGACCGGATCACACCTCGCCAACATCTCCGATGGCGGCGTGGGAAACCTGATCCTGGACGACCCCCTCTGGGCAAAACTGCACACCACCTCCGCCCAAAACGCCTCCCTCTGGAGCGATAAGAAGACAGACGAACTGATCGAGAAGCAGACGGAAGCGCTCGATACCAACGAACGGAAGCGACTCTTCGCCGAAATCCAGCGCTACCTCATGCAGGACGAAGTCCTCCCTGTCGCCCCAACCTCCCGCAACTTCGACTGGTTCAGCGCCAAGAAGGAAATGCGGGGCTGGACCGCCCCCGGCTACTTCCTCAGCAACTACCCGTGGCAGTTCAACAAGGTCTGGCTTGATCGGTAGCCCTTCGATGCGCGGGACTGATTCCCGCACCAACCGCACGGGCGCGAATAGCGGGGGAGGAGCGACGAGGATGGGAGGGGACAGAGCAGACTATATTTGGGAGCGATCGTTATCCCGCAGGCAACTTCTAGCGGCCGTTGGCGTCGGCGGCGCCAGCCTCGCCCTCCTCGGCTGTGGGGACGACGACGATGCGGCAAGCACGCCCCGGGCGGCCACTGAGCCGAAAAAGGGCGGCTCTGTTACCCTCGCCACCGGCCCGGTAGCTACGACCGATCCCCACAAACAGGGTACGGGCACCACCGATACCTGGGGACTCGTCGCCCATACCCCGCTATCCATCGATTGGAAGCAGAACACCATCGAGCCCAGTCTGGTCCAAAAATGGGAATTCCCGGATCCCTTGACCCTGCTGCTCACCCTCAAGCAGGGCGTGCACTTCCAGAAGGAGTCGCCAGCGGCAGGCCGGGAGGTCGAGGCCTCGGACATCGTCGCCAACCTTGAGCGCGTCCGCACGCCTGGAGACGCCACATTCCTGGCCCGTCGTAATTTCGACCGCGTCGACACGTATGAAGCCGTCGACAAGTACACGGTTCGCGTCAAATTTAAGAAGCCGGACGCCAATTATCTGACCCTGATCGGCGGCTCATCCGCCACCACCATCCTCCCCAAGGAGACCCTCGCGAAGTACGGTGCCAACCTTGCCGTGCCGGAAGCCTGGTATGGTTCGGGCGCCTTCATACCGGACCAGGGCAAATTCCAGCCGGGAATCTCCATGGCGTTCAACCGCAATCCCAATTACGACCTGGCGCCGGGACGTCCCTACCTCGACACCGTGAACCTGCTTTCCGTCCTTGACTTTTCCTCTCGATCCGCCGGTGTGCGCGGCGGCCAGATCGATGTCTCCACCATTCCCACCCTGGAGGCGGCCGACTTTCGCCGGCGCGGCTTCCAAATGGGATCGACGGAAGACACCCTGATCACGGGGCAGCACCTTGCCTTTAACGTGACGCTCCCTCCCATGAACGACCCCCGCGTCCGCCGCGCCTTCCACCTCGCGATCGACCGCCCGGCGCTCATGGGGGTTGTGGCCGAAGGCTACGGCTGCACCGTGATGATCCTGGGGTGCAAACCATCCTGGTTCCTCACCGAGAAGGAGTGGGAGGGCAAGCCCGGCTTCCGCAAGGACAAGAAGGAGGATATTGCGGAGGCGAAGCAACTCCTCTCCGCCGCCGGCGTCGACCCCACGAAGACCAACCTCAAGTTCGCCGTATCGCTGGCGGCAACCTGCCTCTGCAAGGTTCACAACGACCAAGGGGTCGCCCTGCGCGGCATGCTGGAACAGAACCTGGGCTTCAAGTTCGACTTCACCGTAGATCCCACCAACACCAACACCAACCAGTACGCTCAGAGCAATGGCATTCACCTCACCAATCTGTCCTTCGGCGCCCAGGGGCTCGTCCCCGACGTGCCTCTCCAGTTCTGCTTCTCCTCCATCGGGGCGAACAACCCCAGCCTCTGGAGCGACAAGAAGACCGACGAGCTCTATGAGCAGCAAGCCATGGAGCTGGACGTGAACAAGCGCAAACAGATCCTCCAACAGGCCCAGCGCTATCTCATGCAGGACGACACCCTACCCGGCGCGCCCACCGTCCGCAATTACGACTGGTACGCCGTGAATCCCAAGATCCGCGGCTGGACCGTTCCCGCCTACTACCTCAGCCAGTTCGCCTTCCAGTACGACAAGGTCTGGCTCGATAGCTAGCGACACCCGCAGAGCCCGGCGGTTTCGGTGACAGCGCCCACCGCCGGGCTCCTCCCACGGGCGCCTTCAGAGCCGACAAGTTGACACTACCCCCGGCGAAGCCCAGAATACGGGAGCGGTGCCACCGACCGATACGGGCGCCGGGGGCAGCATGGCCGAATTCCTACGCAGGCGTGATTTCCTCAAATGGCTCACGCCCGGCATGCACATTAAACGCTGGCTCGCCCTCCTCATGCTCGCCGTCGCGATCATGGGCCTCGGCATAGCCTACGTCCTGCGCGAAGTTTACGTCACCTACACCTTCCCCCCTTGGGTCGCCGTCCTCACCCTCCAGGACATTCCCCGCATCTGGCGCGGCGCCCTCTTCATGAGCACCGCCATCGGCCTTATGCTCTTCGCCGTGTGGAAACTGAACGCCTCCCTCCTCTCCGCCTTCCTCGGCCCCGGCAAACGCGAGGAAAGCCTGGTCAACATCATCTACAACCACCGCGCCGCCCAGCGCGGCCCCCGCATCGTCGCCATCGGCGGCGGCACCGGCCTCTCCACCCTCCTGCGCGGCCTCAAGGCCTACAGCTCCAACCTCACCGCCATCGTCACCGTCGCCGATGACGGCGGAAGCTCCGGCATACTCCGGCGCGAACTCGGCGTCCTCGCCCCCGGCGATGTCCGCCAGTGCATCGCCGCCCTCGCGGAGGCGGAACCCCTCATGACCCAGCTCTTCCAGTACCGCTTCAAAGAGGGCGGCCTGGAGGGCCACAGCTTCGGCAACCTCTTCATTGCCGCCATGGCCGAAGTCACGGGAAACTTCGAGACCGCCGTCCGTGAAACCAGTCGCGTCCTCGCCGTCCGCGGCGAAATCATGCCATCGACCCTCGATAACGTCACCCTCTCCGCCACCATGGAGGACAACGCCCGCGTCTTCGGCGAATCATCCATCGCCGCCGCCGGCCGCAAGATCAAGGACCTCAACCTCAACCCGCGCGATGTCCGCGCCTACGCCGGCGCCGTCCGCGCCATCCTGGAAGCTGACCTCGTCATCGTCGGGCCGGGCAGCCTCTACACTAGCGTCCTCCCCAACCTCCTCGTGGAGGACATCCGCAAAGCCCTCACCATCACCCACGCCCGCAAGGTCTACGTCTGCAACGTCGCCACCCAGCACGGCGAAACCGACGCCTTCTCCGTCACCGATCACCTCACCGCCATCCACCGCCACGTCGGCGAGGGCCTGTTCGATTACATCCTCGTCAACAGCAACATGACCGCCCCCATACCGCCCTCCGCTGCCGCCACCCCCGTCCCCGTCAACGGCGCCACCCACCTGCAGGAAGCGCGCGCCCGCCTCGTCTATGCCGATGTCGTCGATCACGAGAACGGCTACCGCCACGACTCCGCCAAGCTAGCCGAAGCCGTCATGCGCCTCCACTACGGCGATGCCCGGTTCACCCAACCCCCCACCATCGCCGAGCCGGAGCGGGAGCCCGCCCCAACCTTCTGACCGCGCCCAGGAGACTGGACACAACCGTTCCCATCCGTTAGCGTGGCAGCGGAGGCTGGCATGGACCTGACAGACTTTCTAGACCTCGCGATCATCCTCGTCGCCACCGCCGTCATCCTCGTCGTCCTGCTGCAATCCCGCGGTGGCGGCGTCGGTGAAATGTTCGGCGGCGGCAGTGGGGGCGGCAGCGGCTATCGCACCCGCCGCGGCGTGGAGCGCGCCCTCTTCCAGCTCACCATCCTTCTTATCACCACCTTCGTTGTCCTCTCCGGCTTCGCCGTTCGGGCGCACGCCTAGCCCACGCAACAATGCACCTCCTGGGAGGGCGCCGCCCCCTCCACTTCGCGGCGGCCACCGCGCTCATCCTCCTCTCCCTCCTCTGGCTCCGCTCCGCCCCCCGCGATGCCACCGGCGGCCCCACCTATGGCGGCGGCTACATCGAAGGCACCGTCGGCAGCGCGGAGCGGGTCAACCCCCTCTTCGCCGCCACCACGGTGGAACGTGACCTCGCCGCCCTCATCTTCTCCGGCCTCACCCGCCTCGGCAGCGATGGCGCCCCCCTCCCCGACCTCGCCCGCGCCTGGGAGGTATCGCCCGATGGCAAAACCTACACCTTCTACCTCCGCGCCGGCGTCTTTTGGCACGATGGCGCCCGGTTCAGCGCCGACGATGTCGTCTTCACCGCTGCCATCCTCGCCTCCGCCGACTACGCGGGCGACCCGGCCATCGCCGCCACCTGGCGCGGAGTGCGCGCCTCCCGCGTCGATGCCCTCACCCTGCGCTTTGAGCTTCCCCAGCCGTTCGCGCCCTTCCTCGCCGCCACCAGCATCGGCATCCTCCCCGCCCACCTTCTCCAAGGACAAACCGCGCGAGAAGTGGCGGCAAGCTCTTTCAACGAGACCCCCATCGGCACCGGCCCCTACCGGCTCAATAGGCTTGCCGCCGATGGCGCCCGCCTCTCCGCCTACCGCCGCTACCACCTCGGCCCCCCCTATCTCGACCGCATCGGCCTGCGCTTCTACACCACCGAGCGCGACCTGGAAGATGCCCTTATCCGCCACCAGGTGCAGGGCGCGCTCCTGCCCGCGGGCTTCGACCCCGCCTCCCTCCAGGACACCGCCTTCGAGCTCGAAGAGCTGACCGCCAGCGCCTACGTCACCCTCTATCTCAACCAGCGCTCCCTCCTCTTCGTCGATTCCCGCGTCCGAGAAGCGCTCGCCCTTGCTATCGACCGGAGGGCCATCATCCGGGACGCCCTCCACAATCGCGGCGCCGTGCCCGCCCTGGTTCCCATCCCCCCCGGCAGCTGGGCCTACGACACCACCGCCATCGTCCCCTCAACCGACGCCCAGCGCATCCGGCAACTCATGACCACGGCCGGCTGGACCCTGCAAAACAACGTCTGGCGCCGGGTCGACCTCGAACTGCGATTCAACATCCTCACCAACCCTGACCCGGACCGCCTGGCCGTGGCGGAAGCGCTGGCGAAACAACTGCGCGAGGCCGGCTTCTTCGCCAGCGTCGCCAGCGTGCCCGCCGACCAGCTCGTCGCCAATTACCTCCAGCCGCGCCAGTTCACCGCCGCCCTCTTCGGCTTCGATCCCGGCCTCGATCCCGATCCTTACCCCGCCTGGCACAGCTCCCAGTCCGGCGGCACCGGCGCCAACATCGCCTCCTACGCCAAGCCCACCGCCGACCGCCTCCTGGAGGCCGCCCGCACCGCTCCCGATGTCGAAAGCCGCCTCCTCGCTTACGTCGAGTTCCAGCGCCAGTTCCTCAGCGATGCCCCCAGCGTCATCCTCTACCACCCCACACACATCTACGCCATCGACGCCGCCATCGAAGGCCGCGAACGCCTCCTCCTCCTCCAGCCCACCTCCCGCCTCTTCGCCATCGAGCGCTGGCACCGGCGCGCCGATTAGGCCGCTGGCCCTCCGCAGCGCTCCGGCGTACCATCGGCCCATGCGTGTCGTCTTCATGGGGTCGCCCCACTTCGCCCTGCCCGCCCTCCGCCGCGTCGCCGATGCTTACGACGTCGTCGCCGTCTACACCCAGCCCGATCGCGCCGCCGGGCGCGGACGCCGCCTCACCCCGCCCCCGGCTAAGGCGCTGGCCCTGGAACGCGCTATCCCCGTCTACCAACCGCCCCGCCTGCGCTCCCCCGCCGCCGTCGAGGAGCTGGCCACCCTCCGCCCGGACCTCATCGTCGTCGCCGCCTACGGCCAGATCCTACCGCCCTCCATCCTGGCGCTGCCGAAGCACGGCTGCGTCAACATCCACGCCTCTCTGCTCCCGCGCTGGCGCGGCGCATCCCCCATCTCCGCCGCCATCCTCGCCGGCGATGCCACCACCGGCGTCTCCATCATGCGCATGGACGAAGGACTCGATACCGGCCCCGTCATCGCCGCCCGCGCCCTCCCCATCGCCGATGACGACACCACCGGCAGCCTCACCGTCCGCCTCGCCGGCGATGGCGCCGACCTCATCATCCAGACCCTCCCGCCCTACCTCGAGGGCAGCCTCCGTCCCGTCCCCCAGGACGATGCTCTCGCCACCTACGCGCCCCCGCTCACAAAAGCGGACGCTCTGGTCGCCCCGTCCGATTGGTCCCTCTCCGCCCGCGACCTCTGGCTCCGCGTCCGCGCCTACAACCCCTGGCCCATCGCCACCACCGGCTACGCCGGAGCACCCCTCCGCATCTGGAAGGCCCTCCCCATCGCCATGCCCACCGCCGCGCCTCCCGGCACCGTCGTCGCCCTGGCGGACCCCCTCACGCCCGCCGGCGTCGCTACCGGCGATGGCATCCTCGCCCTCCTGGAAGTGCAGCGCCCCGGCAAGCGCCCCCTCCCCATCGCCGAGTTCCTTCGCGGGGAGCGCGGCTTCATCGGCGCCCACCTGGCCTGACGCCCCTCCTTGCGACCCCGATTCACTCGGTGCTGAGATCGATCCACGTGCGACGCGCCCATCGAACCATTCAGCGTCGCATCGGGCGCAAAGGTATGACCAGCGCCAACACCCTTCGCACAACCGGCCTTCTGCCGGCGCTGACCGCCCTGTTCATCTTCCATGGCTACGCCCTCGGCGGCGGCATGATCATGGGCCTGGGCTTCGCCGTCGCCATGAACTTCGTCTCCTAATGGTTCAGCGACTCCATCATCCTCAAGATGTCCCACGCCAAGGAAGTCACCGAAGCGCAGGAGCCGCAGCTCCACGCCGCCGTCCATGAGCTCGCTCTCTCCGCCGGCCTTCCCGTGCCGAAGGTCTACGTCATGGAGCAGGACCAGCCCAACGCCTTCGCCACCGGCCGCGACCCCCGCCACGCCGCCGTTGCCGCCACCAGCGGCATCATGCGCATCCTGGACCGCGATGAGCTGCGCGCCGCCCTCGCCCACGAACTCGGCCACGTCAAGAACCGCTATACCCTCACCGCCACTATCGTCGCCACCCTTGCCGGCGCCATCTCCATGCTCACCTTCTGGGCGCAGTGGGCGCTCATCTTCGGCGGCGGCCGCAGAGACGGCAACGGCAACGGCCAGATGATCATCGGCCTCGCCACCATCATCCTCGCCCCCATCGCCGCCATGACGATCCAGATGGGCATCTCCCGCGCCCGGGAGTACCAGCCCGACCGCTCCGGCGCCCGCATCAGCGGCAACCCCCTCGCCCTCGCCAGCGCCCTGCGCAAGCTGGAGCAGGCCTCCGCGGCATCCCCATGAACGTCCGCGAAGGCACCGCCGCGCTCTACATCGTCAACCCACTTAGCGGCCGCGCCATGGCCGGCATGTTCAGCACCCACCACCCCGTCACCGAGCGCGTCCCCCGGCTGGAGGCGATGGCCGGCGTCCGCTAAGCGCCCCTCGCAGCACGAACGCAGACGGACCGCCAGTTGGCGGTCCTTTTCGCTGTGCTCGTAACCGCCGGGCCACCCGCACCCGTAGCCGAGGCTTTTAGCCTCGGACTCCGTCGCCATCCGCTCGTCCTGAGCCTGTCGAAGGACGCTTCCCCCTCGGTCCCTTCTCCATCGGTCATCGATGGAGAAGGGACCGAGGGGTGAGGTTAACCGGCTGGCGGCTAGCGCCGCCGAAAGCAAGCGATCGTGTGGTCGTCCACCAGCCCTGCCGCCTGCATAAAGGCGTAACAGATCGTCGGCCCCACGAACTTGAACCACCGCTTCAACAGATCCTTGCTCATCGCCTCCGATTCCACCGTCTTCGCCGGCAGCTCCCCCAGCGCCGCCCACCCGTTCACCCGCGGCACGCCGCCCACGAACCGCCAGCTGTAGGCATCGAAGCTCCCGAACTCCCGCTGCGCCTCGAGCATCGCCCGGGCGTTCCCGATCGCCGCGGCGATCTTCGCCCGGTTCCGCACGATGCCCCCGTCCCCCAGCAGCGCCGCCACCTTCGGCTGCCCGTACCGCGCGATCACCCCCGCCTCGAACCCGTCGAACGCGCGCCGGTAGCCCTCCCGTTTGCGCAGGATCGTCGTCCAGCTCAAACAGATTCCGGTCGTCGTGCTCCGGCCTCCCCCACTCATCGTCGTGGTACGCCGCCATCAGCGCATCGCTCCCCGCCCACGTGCAGCGCGCGATCGCCGGTTCCGTCGTCCCGTCCATGCGTCAGCCCCTCCCGCTCCTGTAAACTGGGGGAGGAGGATACCATCGTGAACCAGCCCGACGCATCGCTGTACGACCTCGACCCCGCCGCCCTGCGCGCGCTCCTCGTCGATTGGGGCCAGCCGCCCTATCGCGCCCGCCAGGCCTGGGCCGACGCCTACCAGCGCCTCGCCCCCTCCTACGACGCCATGACCGATCTCCCACTCGCCCTCCGCCAGCGCCTCGCCGTCGAGCTTCCCTTCCCCGCCGTCGAGGCCGTCCGCACCCAGCGCGCGGAGGACGGCCTCACCCGCAAGGCCCTCCTCCGTCTCGGCGACGGCCGTACCATCGAGACCGTCCTCATGCAGTACGAGCGCGGGGACGATGGCCGCGCCCGCAACACCGTCTGCCTCTCCACCCAGGCCGGCTGCGCCATGGGCTGCGTCTTCTGCGCCACCGGGCAGGGCGGCTTCGAGCGTAACCTCACCCCCGGCGAGATCGTCGGCCAGGTCGTCCACTTCGCCCGCATCCTGCGTGAGGACGGCGCCCATATCACCAACGTCGTCTTCATGGGCATGGGAGAGCCGCTGGCCAACTACGACGCCACCATCGCCGCCGTCCGCACCATGCACGACCCCGATGGCCTGAACATCGGCGCCCGCCACATCACGATCAGCACCGTCGGCCTCATCCCCGGCATCCGGCGCCTAGCGAAGGAAGACCTCCCCGTCACCCTCGCCGTCTCCCTGCACGCCCCCAACGACGTCCTCCGCCGCCGCCTCGTCCCCACCCAGCGCCACACTATGGCCGAGCTCCTGGCCGCCTGCCGCGACTACTTCGCCGTCACCTCCCGCCGCCTCACCTTCGAGTACGCCCTCATCGCCGGCGAGAACGACAGCGTCGAACAGGCGCGGGCGCTGGGGGCCCTGCTGCGCGGCCTCCCCTGCCACGTCAACCTCATCCCCCTCAACCCCACGCCGGACGAACACTACCGCCGTCCCTCGCGGGCGCGCGTCATCGCCTTCCAGCGCGCGCTGGACGCGGTGGGCATCCCCTGCACCGTCCGTGTCGAAAAGGGCGTCGAGATCGCCGCCGCCTGCGGCCAGCTCAAAGGGCCGAAGTTACAGAGTGCGGGAGCGATATCGTGATGGCGGAGGAGAGCGCCGCTCCAGCCACAGCGCCAGCGCGAACGCCACCGCCACCGCAGCCCCACCCACCCCCGCGTCCAGCACAAAGTGATTCGCCGTCCCCACGATAATCAGCAGCGTCACCAGCGGCCACAACACCGCCAGCGCGACGCCGTACCACCGCCACCCCACCGCCCACGCAAACCCCACACCCGTCAGCGCCGCCCAACCGAAGTGCAGGCTCGGCATCGCCGCCACCTCGTTCACAAACGGATCGGACCCCTGCACGTCATACAGATTCAACGGCCCGTACAACCGCATCGTATCGATGAACCCGTGCTCCGCCGGCATCAGCCGCGGCGGCATCGTCGGGAACAGCCAGTACATCAACAGCCCCAGCGCTGCCGAAAGCAGGAACGTGTTCCGCACCAGCGTGTACTTCCGTCGATCCGTCCGATAGAGCCACGTCGCCAGCATCACCAGCGGCGGGAAATGCCCGACGAAGTACAGCGCGTTCAGCCCCCCCACAAACCAGGGGAAGCGCAACACCCACTCCTGCACATCCAGCTCCCGGTACACCCCCAGCCAGCG
>SHXV01000038.1 GCA_009693105.1 Dehalococcoidia bacterium | reverse complement strand
CTGGCAGATATTCCTCGATCATCCGCTCTTCGGTGTGGGGCTTGCCGGGTTTCAGGACGCCTTCCAGGGCCCCTACCACTACTACCACAACCTGCTGGAGTACCGGCTCTCCCTCTCTCACAGCGATGCCATCACCATTCTGGCGGAGCTCGGCATCCTCGGCGCCATCGTGGTGACCTTCCTGTTCTATCGATTCGTCGCTACGCTCGTCGCAGCGGCGCGGGCCGCCGATAGTCCGGACCGCGCCATCCTCATCGGCATCGGCCTGGCGGGGCTCGCTATCCTGCTCACCTCGCAGACGGAGGGCCGGCTCCTCAGCGAGCCCTACCTCTGGCTGCTCTTCGGGCTCGCCCTCGCCGCGGAGGGCATCATGCGCAGGGAGCGCGGCATCGACCCGCAGGAACCGGGCGATCACCCGCTCCCTAGCGGCGGCGACGAGCGGGTGAAGAAAGCGAAAGCAACGTGATGCCAAACCCGATGCCAGCCGCCTCCGCCAGCCATGTCTCCAGACCGAAGACGTTTGGCGCCCACAGCCATAGCGCGATGTTGAGGAACGCGCAAAACACCAACATTGCTATCGTCGCGGCAATGGCTTCACGGAGGAGAGGAGGAAGGCTCGACATGCTCATCTGCTCTGCCCCCCGCGGAGGAAATAAGCATACCGCCGCGGGGGTACCAAGGATAGCCATAAAGCGCTAGGATATGGCAAAAGGGGGACCGATGCTTCGGCTTATCAGTTTCGATATCGATGGAACACTGGAATGCGGGCACCCGCCCGGCCTCATCCCCATTAGCATAGTCCGCCAGGCGAAAGCCCTCGGCTGGATCGTCGGGAGTTGCTCCGATTGGCCCATCAGCGCTCAGCGCGCCCTCTGGGTGGAGCACGACATCCCGGTTGACTTCGCCGTGGGCAAGCCCGGGCTGGAGAACGTGCGCGTTGAGATGGCCGCCGATAGCTATGTCCATATCGGCGATACCGAGATCGACCGTATGTACGCGCTGCGGGCGCAGTTCGACTTCCGCCACGTCAACGACGACGGACTCGAGGAGTGGCTCCAGGAACTGGGCTTAACTCACTTCGATTGAACCGAATCATCCCGTCCACGCCGCTCCCCCTGCTGGCCGCCCTTGCCCTCATGGCGCCCCTCACCACTGGATGCGGAGCCGGCGATGGCGCGCCCGGCGGGGACTCCGCCGATACGATCACCGTCTTCGCCGCGTCCTCCCTCACCGATGCGTTCACCGACCTCACGCGTGCGTTTGAGCGGGAGAACCCGGGCGCGACCGGACGGTAAACTTCGCCTCCTCCAGCGCCCTCGCCACCCATATCGAGCAGGGCGCCCCCGCCGACGTCTACGCCAGCGCCGATCTGGCCCAGATGCGGCGGCTTGCCGAACAGGGGCTGATTGAAGGCCAGCCCGTCGCCTTCGCGGGCAACCTTCCCGTCATCGTCGTCCCCGCGACCAACACGGCGAAGATCACTACTGCGGCGGACCTGGCCAAACCGGGCGTCCGGCTCGTCCTTGCCGCCCGGGACGTCCCCATCGGCGCCTACGCCCTCCAAGTCATCGACCGGCTGGCCGCGAACCACGGCTACAGCGATGCCTTCCGCACCGCCGCCCTGCGCAACATCGTCTCCCACGAGGCAAACGCGCGGGCGGTGCTGGCCAAGGTCGAACTGGGCGAAGCGGACGCTGGCGTCGTCTATCGCACGGACGCGCGCATAGGGGGCGATCGCGTGCGCACGATCGTCATCCCGGAATCGGACGTCGTCACCACCACGCATCCCATCGCCGTCATCGCGCACGCACCGAATTCTGCGGGCGCGGCGGCCTTCGTTGCCTTTGTCCTCAGCCCCCCAGCGCGGGCGATCCTGGAACAAGCGGGTTTCTCCCCCGTCGGCTAAACTGTGCGGTCGTGAACACGCCGCAGCCCGCCCGGACCCGCCTCCACTCCGTCGCTCGCCGCCCTCTTCGCTGCGCCGGCGGCCGTCTTTGTCCTGTTCATGCTCGTGCCGCTGTACGCGCTACGCCTCTCCCTCATCACCAGCACCCTGACGCTGGGCATCGCCCTGGTGCTCTGCACCCCGCTCGCCTATCTGCTCGCCCGCTACCGCTTCCTCGGCAAGCGCATCGTCGATACGCTGGTGGACCTGCCGATGGTCCTGCCCCCCACCGTGGCGGGCGTCGCCCTGCCCGTCGCCTTTGGGCGGCGCGGACTCCTCGGCGATCCGCTCGACGCGGCGGGCATCCGGCTCGCCTTCACCACCACCGCGGTCGTCGCGGTGCAGATCTTCGTCTCCGCGCCCTTCCTGGTGCGCAGCCTCAAGGCCAGCTTTGAAGCGGTGGATACGGTGTACGAACAGGTTTCCGCCACGCTGGGCGTCTCCCCCTTACGCACGTTCTGGCGGATAAGCTTGCGTCTGTCACGGCCGGCGCTGCTGGGCGGGGCCGTCCTCTGCTGGATGCGGGCGTTGAGCGAGCTGGGCGCCACCCTCATCTTCGCCGGCAACTTCGAGGGCCGTACCCAAACGATGCCGCTGGCCATCCTCACCGCGTTTGAATCGCAGCAGGGGCTCTCCGGCGCCATTGCGCTCTCCGTCATCCTCCTGGCCGTGGCCGGCTTGCTCCTCATCGTCCTCCGAATCGCCCTGCGTAACAGCGGCATGGGGAACATCCGCCCGTGATCGCCATCGCTGTCCGCAAGCAGCTGGGCGAATTCAGCCTGGACGCCGTGTTCGCCAGCGCAGGCGGCACTCCCGTGCTCTACGGGGAGTCCGGCTCCGGGAAGAGCGTCACCCTGCAGGCCATCGCCGGGCTCCTCCGTCCCGATGACGGCACCATTCGGATCGGGGAGCGCACCGTGTTCGATTCCGCCGCCGGCATCGATGTTCCACCCCACCATCGCAACCTGGGTTATGTCGTGCAGCAGCTCGCCCTGTTTCCCCACCTGACGGCGGAAGAGAACATCACCTACGCGCTCACCGGCGCGACCGATGCCGATCGCCGGCACCGCCTGGATGATCTCCCTGCGCTCCTCAGCCTTGAAGGGCTGGAGCACCGCCTCCCCCGGCAGCTCTCCGGCGGGCAACAGCAGCGGTTGGCGCTGGCCCGCGCCCTGGCCCGCCCCGTGGATGCGCTCCTCCTCGACGAGCCGTTCTCTGCCCTGGATGAGTCCCTCCGCGCCGATCTCCGGGCGGAGATCCTGCGCATCAGGAGCGAACTCACCATCCCCATCGTCTTCGTCACGCATGATCTGCGGGAGGCCTACCTCCTGGCCGATTCCGTGGCCGTCATCGATAATGGCCGGGTTCTCCAGCACGGCTCGAAGGAAGACGTATTCCAGCGGCCCGCCTCCCGCCGAGTGGCCCAGCTCACCGGAGTGCGCACATCTTCCGCGGGCAGATAGAAGGAGAGGGACAGGTCACCATCGACGCCCTACCCCTCCACGCCACCATCCCCGCTGGCGTGGGGGGTACGGTCAATGTCGCCATTCGGGCGGAGCGCTGCATCCTGCGCCGGCTCGATCCGGAGGGCGAGCTTCCACCCAACTGCTACGCCGCTACTATCGTTGGCGAGCTGGCGTTCGGGAACACGCATACGCTGCGGCTACAGCCGGACGGACGCGGCCCCAACGTGGAGGTCGAGGTGTCCTCCCGCCCCTACGATGTGCTGGGGATCGCCGCCCAACGGCGCTGGGTGGTGGAGCTACCGGCGGAGGACCTGCGCGTCATGCCGGTAGCGGGGCCGCCGGAATGAGCGAGACCCGGTGTGTTGTAGCTACACGGGGTCTGAAGTGGCATGGAGTTATCCAGTTATCATCTAACGGTACGCAAAGCGAGTTAGGCAAGCGCCCCGTGACACTGTAGATCATTGGATAACAGATGCAAAACTTAGGTTTTGGAGCGGGGGACGCGATTCGAACGCGCGACATCCTGCTTGGAAGGCAGGCGCTCTACCACTGAGCTACCCCCGCGCTCGCCTTCGCAGTATATCGCATGTCGTGGCCACGCTCGGCGTTGCCGCCAGGCTGCCGGCGCCCGCACTTCAGGGAGCGATGGTTCCGGCTCCACCGGGGCAGGCGCCGCGCCACGTCGTGCCATCCCGCTGCGCTGACCACAGAACAGGCACACGTCGACATCGCCGGGATGGCGGCGCTCACCTAGATCGCCGAGACAGAACGGGCAGGGGGAGATCGAGCAGGACCGCGTCCGGCCGGATGGTCCGGAGCGCGCGCTTCAGTGCGTTGAGGTCAGCCGCGGGGACGAAATCGATGCCCGCGCGTCGCAACGCCTCCGCCCGAAGCGCCGCAACGGCCGGATTGGACGCAGCCAGCACCATGCTGGCCATGGGTGTGCCTCAGCGCCGGAACTTCTCCAGCTCAAACGTGTTCGAGCCGTTATCGTAGCGGACAAGCGGATGGGGCGCATCCACCCCGATCCAGGCCGTCTCCGTACCGCCGCCGCTGGAAACCCTGAGCCTCCAGACCTCGAATTCGCCCGCCGGCACCGCAACCCGTTCCCGACCCTGCACCCGGACCGTGGCGGTGTTCGTCACGGGGTCGCGCGGGGCGGCCGTCGCCATGTTCACGTACGCGGCCAGGTATCCTTCCTTCAGGGGGAGCGTCCGCCATAGGAACGTACCCTGCCAGTTGTCATAGGCATACGCCGGAACATCGGCGCCGTACACACCCTCGTCCTTGCCGTTGTCGGCGCGAACGACGGCCCGCCCATCGGCGTACACCACGTCCATGCGGATCGGACCGTCGGGCCCGTCGATGGTGCGGGTCACCTTGCGGGGCTTGAGGTCCCCCCCGACCTCAACAGCGACGACATCGGACAGCTTGGCGCGGTATTCCTGCTGCAGGACCCACGCATCGCCGGAGCGCTTTACCGTGAACACCCCGCTGCCGATGCGCTTGTCGTCCTCCATCAGCGCGTACTCCGCCCGTTCCCCCGCCGACCACACCACCGCGCCGGCGATGTCGGCTGCGGGGACGGCCGGCTCCTGGTTGCAGGCGGCGGACACCACCAACGCGCCAAGGAGCGCGACAGCGGGCAAGGACAGGAGTGAGGTTCGGAAGCTGGCCCGCGCTGCCTTCATGCCGGGGCGACCGGCCCCGACGGGTGGCGAACGATGGGCGCGGCGCTTAAACACGCGACTCCCAGAGCGACTGGTATCCCTCACCCCGGATCGCGCGATGGACCTCGCGCCGCTCTTCTCCCAGCAGCTCCCGGTAGACCAACTGCGCCTGGTCAGCGGAGCGGGCATCGCCGGTGGCGGCCATCCGCGCCGCGACGTCGTCCCAGATGCCGCTCGTCTGCAGCGATTCGATATGCCCCGGCCACCAGAACGACATGATCCTGTCCGGCGTGGGGAAGCGGGGGCGAAGCTTCTGCAGCCCTTCCAGCCGCTCTTCCATCGACTGGACGCGGGGGACGACCTTAATCAGGGGACCATCGATGTCATTGGTGCGGGTATCAATGAGAAGCCGCTTTTCCACAATGGCGAAACGGACGATGAGCACGTCCGCTGTCCTGATGACGCGGCGGATTTCGGCCAGGTCTATGCCGTAGTCGTTCTCCATCAGCCCCTCGAAATCCAGTCTACGGGCGGGCACGGTCCGGGTCAAACAGAATGAGGGCGCTAGCGCCGCATCCAAACGCGCTTCACGATGTGCGTCTCGCTCATGTACTCCACGGGCTGCCGCTTTCGCCCGCCGATGCGCCCGCCCGTGATCTGGCGCAACGCCAGCCCCGTGCCGTGGCGGAGCGCGTACCGAAGCGCCAGCCCCGTCACGGCCAGCGCCGCGCCCTGGATCAGGCCGGGGCGCGCCCCCCGCCACAGCACCAAGCGCATCGGGGCGACGATGACCGGCAGCGCCGCCTGACGCAGCGTCCCGTCGCAGGCGCGACAGGCGCGCTCAGCCGCCTCGGCATTGGCTCCGCAGTGTGGACAGGCAAGAGCGGTCACGATGCACCCTCCGTATTCGATGCGGGAACGTAGCGGGATGATACCACAGCCGCCTCCACCCAGTCCGTCAGGTCCAGCGCCGCGGCCTCCCGCCCCACCGCATCCACAACGCGTCCGCCTGCATCGAACCGGCGCTCCCCCCGCGCGAACGCCCGCAGCGTCTCCACCACCAGCGGCAGCTCCCGCGCCACCCCCCGCTCCCGGATGACTCGGAACAGCGATGCATGCTCCAGCGTACCATCGGGCAGCCCCTCCGCCTCACGCCACATCCGCGCCAGCACCTCATCCCGAATCGCGTACGTGCAATAGGCCACCGGCGGTCCCGCATCCACCTCAGGGATCGCCCAGAAGATCGTCACCCCACTCCGTTCCGCCCGCTCACGGATCAGCTGTCGGATCACTTCCTGCCACACCCCTACCGGCCCGCCCGGGGCGGCGGGATGGAGGTTGAGCAGCGGATATTTTGTGGTTACCTCCGGCGTGAAGATGAGCATATAGCCCGCCAACACCCCGAAATCCCACCGGTACGGCTCCAGCAGCCGAAAGACCTCCCGATCGTACGCCTGCCGCCACTCCGGCAGCGGCTCCTCCGCGCGCGAGCGTTCGCCCCCGTGCTCCCTGCGAAACCGCACCGATGACAGCGTCACCAGCGGAATGCCGTTCGCCCGCACCAGGTCGAAGAAGCGGTCCGCCGGCTCCGCTTCCCCCGGCTCCCGGTTGGAGAACACAAAGGCGATCTCCGCCTCCAGCGTCCCCTCGCGGATGGCGTCCAGCGTCGCCTCCAGCAGGCGATAGGACCCCGTGCCCCGTGCCGTCGCGAACCAGCCGATTCGTAGCATCAGCGCGCCACCGTTCCCGGAACCGCCGGCAACCGTCGGCGCCACCCCAGCTTTCGTCGCGCCTTCTCCAGCGTGCTGAACGCGTACACGTAGCGCGGCGCCCGCCGCCCCTCGATCCGCCCCTCCCCGAGCGAGCGCAGGAACTGCGCTGCCGTCTCAAACGGCGGCATTTCGACACACACACGACCAAGCTCCCAGGGGGAATGGGCGTCCGTGCCCGCGCTCATCGCCTTGTCGTGCTCGATGGCGAACCGCCGCGCCCGCTCGTTGTGACGGGAGAGCCGGATGCGGCCGTTGAACGCCTCAATGATGTCGATGGCGGGGAGCAGCCGGAGCATCGCCGCCTCGCCCAGCCCGTGTCGGAACGGGTCGAACGGGTGGGGAATGTCGACCAGCCCGCCCTGCTGCTTGATCCGCTCCACGGTCTCCTCCGGGCTCAGCCCCGCCGGGACCGGCTCCCGCAGGAACAGCCCGATGATCTCGCCCTCCGTCGTCATGATCTCCTCCGCCACGATCACCCGGAACGGCGCGATCGAGCCCAGGTAGAGCGCCCCATCGATGTTTTTATGTTCGGTCACCGCCACGCAATCGATCCCGCTCTGGACGCAGCGCCGAACGTACTCCTCCGGCTCGATCATCGAGTCCGGCGAAAAGATAGTGTGGGTGTGCAGATCGGCTCGCAGCGGCTTCACGGCGTGTCCATGTCCTCCGTGAACCCATCGCGCACCCTGGCGATGCGCAGCTCCGCGTTCTCCAGCAAGTCGCGGCAGTGCCGGGCCAGCGCCATCCCCTCTTCATAGGCGGCGATGGCGTCATCCAGCGGCAACCCGCCGTCCTCCAGCCTCCGCACCGCTTCCTCCAGCCGGGCGTACACGTCCTCGAACCGCTCCTTCGTCGAATCCGTCATACCACATCCGCACGCAGGGAGCCGTCGACCAGCCGCAGATCCAGCGCTGTGCCCGCAGTCGCTTCGGAGGTCGATGTCACCACCCGGCCATTATCCACCCGCCGCACGACGGCGTATCCCCGCGCCAGCGTCGCCAACGGCGACAGGGTCGCCATCTGGGTTGCGCGGGCGTCCAGCCGCGCCGTCGCATCCGCCACCCGGGTCGCAAGCTCTCGCCCGATCTCCTGTTCCAGCAGTTGCACCGCCGCGCTACGCTGGCCGGCCAGGGCCGCCACGTTCGCGCTCATGGCGAGCGCGGCCCGTTCCGCCCAGGCAAGCACATCCCGCCGGTCCGGGACCACCAGCTCCGCGGCGGCGGAGGGCGTGGGCGCCCGCAGATCGGCCACCATATCGGCGATGGTCGTGTCCGTTTCGTGCCCGATAGCGGAGATAACCGGCACAACGCTGCCGAAGATCGCCCGCGCGATCGTTTCATCGTTGAACACGGCGAGCTCCTCCGCTGCGCCACCCCCGCGCGCGACGATGATAACGTCGATTCCCGGCGTCGCGTTCAGCCGCGCGATAGCTTCCGGCACCCCCACCAGCGCCGCGTCACCCTGCACCGTCGTCTCCGCCAGCACCAGTTCCGCCAGCGGCCAGCGCCGTTCAATCACCCGGCAGATGTCGTGCCACACCGCCCCGCGGGGCGAGGTGACCACGCCGATCCGCTCCGGGAACGCCGGCAACGCCCGCTTGCGCGCCGGGTCGAACAGCCCTTCCGCCTCCAGCTTCGCCACGAGCTGCTCAAACCGCGCCTGCTCCACGCCGACGCCCTCCGGCCGCACGAAGTCGGCGATCAGCTGGAGGTCGCCACGGGGCTCGTATATCGCCACGCGGCCGTGCACCATCACCTGCGTGCCGTTCTCCATCGCCATCCGCACCATCGCCGCCTGGCGAGCGAACAGCACGCAGCGCATGCCACCCGTGTCGTCCTTCAGCGTGAAGTAGATATGCCCCGCATGGGAACGGGTAAGGTTGACGATCTGCCCCCCCACCCAGACATCGGACAACAACACGTCCGATTCCAGCAGCTCCCGAAGATAGCTGAGGAGCTGCCCCACGGAGTAGAGGAACATGGAGGTCTGGGAGCTGGCGTTCATGCTGTGGCTCCCCCGCGCGGGCGCGGCGGTTTATGCACGCTCGAGGTACTGGTTGGTGCGAGTGTCCACCTTGAGTTTATCGCCCTGGTTCACGAACAGCGGCACCTGGATCACCAGCCCCGTCTCCAGCTTTGCCGGCTTCGTCGCGCCGCTTGTCGTGTCGCCCCGGAAGCCAGGCTCCGTCTCCGTTACCTCCAGCACCACCGTCAGCGGCACTTCCACGCCGATGGGGTCATCCTGGTAGGTCAACAGATCGCAGGTGTCGTTCTCGCGGAGATAGGAGAGCGCGTCCCCCACCTGCTCCGGGGTCAGCGTCATCTGGTCGTAGGTCTCCGTGTTCATGAAGTGATACAGCGTGTCTTCCGCGTAGAGGTACTGCATGGGGAGCCGTTCCACGCGCGCCCGCTGAAACTTCTCCCCCGCCTGCACCGTCTTCTCGATCGTGTGGCCACCCCGCACATCCTTCAACTTCATCCGCACCTGCGCACTACCGCGGCCCATCTTGATGTGGGAGTAGTCCAGGATCTGGTACAGGACGCCGTCCATCTCGATCGTCGCGCCCTTGCGCAGCTCGCCGGTGCTGATCATCGGTCCCCCTTCGACTTATTCCTGCCAGTACGGCGCTTTGCTCAGCATCCGGAGCTTGCCGTTCTCCAGAACCCCCAGGTCCTCGATCCGGATGCCGCCCCAGCCGGGAATGTACACACCCGGCTCCACGGAGAACACCATACCGTCGCGCAGCACATCCGGCGAAGTCCGGGCCACGCGCGGCATCTCATGCACCTGCATGCCGATGCCATGGCCCAGCCCGTGGCCGAACAGCTCGCCCATGCCCGCCGCCTCGATCACGGCGTGCGCCTGCATGTGCGCCTGCTCCCCCGTCATCCCCGCCTCGATCGTCTCGATCGCCGTGCGCTGCGCCGTCGCCACGACGTCGTAGGCGCGACGGAACTTGTCGTCCGGCTTGCCGATGAACACGGTGCGGGTGAGATCGGACATATAGCCGTTGAGGGCGCACCCCATATCGATCACCACCATGTCGCCCTCATTGAGCACATAATCGCGCGGCTGCGCGTGCGGCAGCGCCGAGTGCGGCCCACCGGCGATGATCGTGGGGAAGGACAGTCCGTCCCCGCCGTGCTCCCGGATGTACTTCTCGATCTCCCACGCCACCTGTTTCTCCGTCCACCCGGGCGCGATGACGGCCTGGACGTGCGCGTTCGCCGCGTCTCCCAGGTCGATGGCCGCCTGAAGCGCCGCCATCTCTTCCGCGTCCTTGTAGACGCGCAGGCCTTCCACCAGCCCGGTCGTCGCGGTCAGCCTGGGGCGCCGCCCCTCCGGCAGCGATTCGACCGCCTTCGTATAGGAGCGGTAGCTGTTAAAGCTCACGTCGCCGCCCTCGAACCCCAGCCGCTTACCGCCCATATCCCCGATCATCTCCCCGAACCACACCGCGAGCGGGCCGATCGTTTTGTGCAGCCGGTATTCCGCCGCCTGCTGGCCCGCCTGCTCGTAGTAGCGGAAGTCCGTGGCAATCACCGCCTCCGTCGGCGTAATCAACAACGTCCCCGCGCTGCCGGAGAAGCCGGAAAGGTAACGCCGGTTCTCCGCGTTCGTGATCAGCGCGCCGTCGATCTCGAACTCCGCCAGCTTCTCTCGTAAGCGTTGCAACCGGCGCGCGGCCGCCGTCATCGGTGTCGTCGTCATTTCGTCCCCTCCTTCAGGATAGCGACCAGCGCGTCCAGTGCCGCCAGGTAGCCGTGCTCACGTAAGCCGCTGATCTGCCCCAGGACCACCGGTGCGATCAGGGAAGTGTGCCGGAACGGCTCCCGCGCATAGATGTTGGAGAGGTGGACCTCGATCGCCGGCTTGCCCGCGGCCACCAGCGCATCCCGCAGCGTCACGCTGGTGTGGGTCAGCCCCGCGCCGTTGATAATAATGCCGTCCACGCCCCCCGCCGCCTGTATCTCGTCGATCAGCGCGCCCTCA
>SHXV01000037.1 GCA_009693105.1 Dehalococcoidia bacterium | reverse complement strand
CAGCTCACGACGGCCGGGACCAGGATGGAGGGACGGCAGAGCGTGGCCGCCGCCGCCGTGCTTGTGGCCGCCGGATTTCTGCTCAGCCGGCTGCTGGGCGTCGTCCGTACGGCCGTCATCGCCCGCCAATTTGGCACGGAACCGGACCTCGCCGCCTACTGGGTTGCCTTTCGGCTCCCCGATCTGATCTTCCAGCTTGTCGCGGGGGCCACCCTCGCCAGCGCCTTCATCCCCACCTTCATGCAGACCACCACCCATCGGGGGGAAGACGCGGCGTGGCGATTGGCCAGCTCGGTGGTAAACCTCGTCCTCCTGACCACCCTTGTCTTCGCCGCGGCCGCTTTCGTGCTTGCCCCCATGCTCGTGCCGCTGCTGGCCCCCGGCCTGGGGAGCGGCGCCGCCAACGAGCGTGACCTGAACCGGCTGGCCATCGACCTGACCCGGCTCATGCTGCTCTCCCCCATCTTCTTCTCCATCGGCGGCATGCTCATGGGCATCCTCAACGCCCGACGCCACTTCCTGCTGCCCGCCCTCGCTCCGGTCATGTACAACCTGGCCATCATTATCGGGGCGCTGGCGCTGGCGGGGCCGTTCGGGGTCCGTGGCCTAGCCTACGGCGTGGTGGCCGGGTCCGTCCTCCACCTGCTGATCCAGATTCCGGGGCTGCGGCAGGTTCGCATGCGCTACCGTCTCATCGCCGACTGGCGGGACGAGGGCGTGGGGGAAGTGCTCAGGCTCATGCTCCCGCGCGCTGTGGGGCTGGCGGCGGCGCAGGCGAACTTCTTCATCACGACGATCTTCTTCGCCTCACTGCTGGGGGAAGCGGCGATCTCCGCCCTTACCTACGCCTGGCTGCTGATGATGCTGCCGCTGGCGCTCTTCGGCATGGCCATCTCTACCGCCGTCTTCCCGGAGCTGGCCGACGCCGCTTCGCGCGATGACCGGGCGGGGCTGCGCCATCTCATCGCGGGGAATCTTCGGCTCATCCTCTACTTCACAATCCCGGCCAGCGCGGGGCTGATCCTGCTCTCCCGCCCCGTGATCGCACTGCTGCTCCAGCGCGGCGCCTTCGATGCGGAGGACACGGCGCTCACCCAGGGGGCGCTCATCTTCTTCGCCCTCGGGCTGTTCGCCCATGCCAGCATCGAGATACTGAGCCGCGGGTTCTACGCCCTGCACGATACGCGCACGCCCATGCGCGCCGGCCTGCTCGCCCTGATCCTGAACGCCGCCCTCAGCGCCGGGCTGGCGCCCGTGCTGGCGGAGCGCGGGCTGGCCCTGGCGCTCACGCTGGCGACCGTGACGGAGGCGGGCATTCTCTACCGCGTGCTCAGCCGCAGGATGAACGGGCTGGGCAAACGCCGGACGGCGCGTTCGCTCGCGAAAACGCTGGCGGGGACCCTCCTGCTGGCGGAGGTTGTGGGCGTGTTTGCCCTGGGTCTGGACCTGAGCCGGCCGGGGGTGGGGTCATTCTTCTGGGTGCTCGTGGCGGCCGTGGCCGGGGGCGCGGCGTTTCTTGCCGTCACCCGCGCCCTGGGCTCAGAGGAGGCCACGGCCTTGCTCCGGCGGCTGCAGCTCAGCCCAGCACGACAAGGGCGCCCGCCACCGGACCGGGAAAGCGGGTGATCCCCGTCAGGCCAGCACGACAAGTACCGCAGCCGTGGGGCCGGCAAATGTGGACAACCCACCATTGACCGTGGGCGCCGCGGGCAGGTAGTACCGCCAGACCCCGCTGCTCCACACCCAGAGAACCGTGACGGGCTTCCCGCTCTCCAGTGCGATCCGTGCGGCGATAGCGGCCGGCGTGCCGCTCCCCAGCACGGCCACGCTGTTCAGGCCGGCTATATACGGACCGTTGGGGAACACCGAGACCGTCGATGGGATGGCAGTCGCGATGGGAGTAGGCGACGGGGTGGGCGGCGCACCGTACAGGGCCTGGATGCCGGCGGCATCATCCGCCGTGAGCGCCCGGCGTTGTACCCCCCGGGTGATGCTGGCGTACATCACCGCCGCATTCTCCGCGCTGTGCCCCAGCCCGACGGCGTGGCCCAGCTCATGCAGCACCACGCTATCCAGATCGAACGCCGTCGAAGGGGTCGCCGCCGCACCTGTTGCCCAGGGCCCATCGTCGGCGATCTCTATATCGAACTCAAAGATGAACGATCCCGCGAACGATGTACGCGACGCCGTACAAGTTTTTCCCAGCACTGTATTGGGCAGCGATCTGCCAAAACGGATGAGATTGACCCCGTCCGTCCCCACATCGCAGCCGATGCCCGTACGCGTCGTCGTTCCGGCGTACTCGAACGCCAGCCGTTGCGTGGCAGCAGACCATACGCTCATCGCGCGCTGGAGCGGCCCCAGCAGCGCAACCATCTCTGCAACGCCGTTCAGCTGACTCGCCTGAGTGATATCGAAGTCCGGGTTGTACTGGACCTGGATCGGCATGGTGGCGGATGCCCACGGCCTGGTCGTGGCGTAGGAAACGGTGAGTTCCGGCGGGCGCCGGAACTCCTGCGCCACCCCCATCGCATCGGCAATGGCCGCTCTGTCCCCCGTGAACGCGGGATCAAAGAAGACGCGCATGGTCCAGGTGGTGTCGCCCTCCGTGCGAACGCGAACCTCATCCGCTGAAACGGGTTCGGCGGAGGAGGTGGGGGTAGCGAGCTGCCCCAGGGAAAGCACGGTACCTGCCAGCACCGCCAACGCCAGGCTAAAGCCGATTCGTTTCTTCATGCTCTCCATGGCAAGACGGGGGAACGCCCATATTCTTATGCGGAAAACTCATTGCCGGCCGGACAGTTCCGTGAGTGCTCCGCCCTGTTCCAGCAGATCGATTAGCCCGCGCAAGATCAGCGCCGTCGCGCCCCAGATGACGTGTTCGTTCCAGACGTAGGAGCGCATCCGCATCCGCATGCCGTTGAACCGGACGACCTCCTCATCCCGCACGTAGGCCGGATCGAGAAGATGGGAGAAGGGCACGGCCAGCACCTCTGCCACTTCCTCCCGGTTGCGCTCGAAAGGATACGGCGACCGATCAACGACGCCGACGTACGGACGGATGCGGTAATTCGCGCCGGTGACAACGTCGTCGAGCTGGCCCACCACCTCGACGTGCTCTCGCAGAACGCCGATCTCCTCCTCCATCTCGCGCAGCGCTGTCTCGCGCAGGCCGGCATCCTCCGGGTCGTGCGCGCCGCCGGGGAACGATATCTCCCCCTTGTGGTGCTCCACGTGGTCCGTCCGCTTCGTAAGGACGACACGATAGCCCCCGCCATCAAGGAGGAGCGGTACCATGACCGCGGACGAGCGCTGCCCCGGCTCCAGCGTGAGCAGGCGGGGCGTGTATCCGGCAAGGACGATGCGCGACCGTTCCATATCAGTATTGTCGATCCGTCCCCGTGCGGGGGTCAATCAAGAAACGCGCGTATAATCCGGCAATGGGAACGCTCCACATTGTCGCTACCCCCATCGGCGACCTGCGCGATGTCACGATGCGCGCGGTCGAGGTGCTCCGCGGCGTGTCCCTCATCCTGAGCGAAGACACCCGCACCACGCGCAAGCTCCTGGACCGCTACGAAATCACCACGCCCATGCTGGCCTACAACGAGCACAACCACGCGGAACGGCTGTCCCGTGTCCTGCGCACGCTGGAGGGTGGGGACATCGCCCTCGTCTCAGAGGCGGGGATGCCCGCCATCAGCGACCCGGGGGAAGCGCTGGTCCGGGCCGCGGTGGAGGCGGGGAACCGCGTATCGCCGGTGCCGGGGCCGTCCGCGCTCACGGCGGCGCTGGCCGTGTCCGGGATGCCAGCGACGCTGGTAACGTTCATCGGCTTCCTTCCCCGCAAGAAGGGAGAACGGCGCAGGCTACTCTCCCAGTTGGCGGACCGCCCGGACACCCTTATCGCCTTTGAGGCGCCGCACCGGATCCAGGACAGCCTGGAGGACGCGGCGCTCACCCTGGGCGGGGATCGACGCATCGTCGTCTGCAGGGAGATGACCAAGCTGCACGAAGAAGTGTTCCGTGGCACCCTGCGGGAAGCCCTTACCCACTTCGTCACCCCCAGGGGCGAATTCACCCTGGTCATCGCCGGAGCGCCCACAGAGGCGAGCGGGGAGATCGACGAGGCGGCGACGCTGGAGGAGCTGCGCGCCCTGCGGGACCGCGGCGTGGGGGCGAAGCAGGCCATCGCCGAGATGGCGCTCACCCGCGGGCTCTCCCGGCGGGACCTCTACCGCCTCTGGCTGCAACTGGGAGACCTGGAGTCAGACTAGCCCCGGCCGCGTGCTACAATAGCGCCCGAATCCAGACACATCTGCTGAGGCTCCCGTGACCGAGCGTATCTTCATCGGCGTCGCATGGCCTTACGCCAACGGCTCGCTCCACCTGGGGCAGATCGCCGGGGCGTACCTGCCCGCGGACATCTTCGCCCGCTACCACCGCATCCTCGGCAACGACGTGCTCATGGTCTCCGGCAGCGACCAGCACGGCACCCCCATCACCACCCGCGCGGAACGGGAGCACCGCACCCCGCAGGAGGTTGTCCACCAATTCCACAGCGAGTTCCTGGATAACTGGCCCCGCCTGGGGATAACCTTCGATTGCTACACGACGACGGGGACGGAGAACCACATCCAAACGGTGCAGGACTTCTTCCTCAGGCTACACCAACAGGGCGATATCTACACCAGCACCATGACCCTGCTCTACTGCCCCACGGACAAGCGCTTCCTCCTGGACCGCTACGTGGAGGGCATCTGCCCCCACTGTGGCGACCCGAACGCCCGTGGGGACCAGTGCGATACCTGCGGCCGGCCGCTGGATGCGCTGGAGCTGAAAGAGCCCCGCTGCAAGTTCTGCGGGAACAGACCGGAGCCACGAGAGTCGGAGCACTTCTTCCTCCGGCTCTCCGCCTTCACGGACCACCTGCGCGCCTGGATCGAGCCCCACGGCGATCGCTGGCGCAAGAACGTCTATAACTTCACGCTGGGCGTGCTGAACGAGGGGCTACAGGACCGCGCCATCACCCGCGACCTCGACTGGGGCGTGCCCATCCCCATCTCCGGCTATGAAACGAAGCGCATCTACGTCTGGTTCGACGCCTTCATCGGTTACCTCTCCGCCTCCAAGGAGTGGGCCCAGAAGAGCGGTAACCCGGAACGGTGGCGGGAGTACTGGGAGGGCAACGCCGCGAAGTCCTACTACTTCATCGGCAAGGACAACATCTTCTTCCACACGCTTATGTGGCCTGCCGTCCTCATGGGCTACGGCGGCCTCAATCTGCCCTACGATGTCCCCGCGAACCAGTACCTCACGATGTCCGGCAACAAGGCATCCACCAGCCGCAACTGGGCCGTGTGGCTCCCCGATGCGCTCTCCCGCTACGATCCAGACGCCATTCGCTACGCCCTGGCGGCCAACATGCCGGAAACGTCGGACGCGGACTTCAACTGGGCGGAGTTCCTGCGCCGCAACAACGATGAACTCGTCGCCACCTGGGGCAACCTGGTTAACCGGGTGCTCACCTTCACCGTGCGCAACTTCGATGGCCGCGTTCCCGACCCGGGCACGCTGGACGCCGGCAGCCGCGCCCTGCTCGACCGAGCGGCGGTCGTACTGGGGGAGGTGGGCGCCGATCTGGGAGCCTGCCACTTCCGCGCCGGCATCACCAAGGCGATGGGGCTGGCGCAGGAGGCCAACCGCTACCTGGATGAACGTGCCCCCTGGAAGGCGCTGAAAGACGATCGCGGGGCAGCGGCGCAGAGCCTCTTCACCGCCATCGGCGTCATCGCAACCCTGAAAACGGCGTTCGCCCCCTACCTGCCGTTCACCAGTGAGCGCCTGCATGGCTATCTCGGCCTGGCGGGCAGCGTCACCGAAGCGGGATGGACGCGGATCGATCCGATCCCGGGAACGCCGCTGCAGCCGCCCCAACCGCTGTTCCCCAAGCTCGACCCGGGCATCGTCGAGGAAGAAGCCGCGCGGATGGGCCGGTGAACGCACCACTCGCCCTCATCGATACGCACGCCCACGTCCAGTTCGATGCCTACGACAAGGACCGGGCGGAGACTCTGATGCGCGCGCATGCGGCGGGCGTCGAAGCGATCGTCCTCGTCGGCACCGACCCCACCTCCAACAGCGCGGCGATCGCGCTGGCGGAACGGCACGACTGGCTGTACGCCAGCGTCGGCATCCACCCACACGACGCGGCGAACTTCGGCCCGGACCACCACGCGCTGCGGGAGCAGGCGGCGCACCCGCGCGTCGTCGCCCTGGGGGAAATGGGGCTGGATTACTACCGGATGCTGGCGCCGCGTCCAGCCCAGTTCGCCGCCTTCGAAGCGCAGCTTGAGCTGGCGGCAGAGCTACTGTTGCCCGTCGTCATCCATGCGCGGCAGGCCGCCGACGATGCGCTGGCCGTGCTCACCCGCTGGGCGGCAGCCTCCCCCGATCGCACCAACGCCGCGCCGCTGGGGGTGCTCCATTGCTTCGAAGGCGACCTCGATCTTGCGCTGCGCTATGTCGAAATGGGATTCTTCATCTCGATCCCCGGCCCCGTGACCTACCCAAACGCGGCGGAGCGGCGGGCGGTGGCAAGGGGACTCCCGCTGGAGGCGATGGTGGTTGAAACCGATTGTCCCTACCTCACCCCGCAGGGACACCGCGGCCAGCGCAATGAGCCCGCCTACCTGGTGGAAACGGTGCGGGAGATCGCGAAGCTGCGCAACGAGCCTGCCGAGGCGATAGCCGCCGCCACCACCGCGAACGCATGCCGCCTCTTCGCCCTCTCTCCGGCCGACACCGCCGGGAAGCGCGCGCCATGACGACGGCAACGAAACTGTTCGGCCCGGTGCAGGCGGACATGGCCGGGGTAGAGGAGCGCCTGCAGGGGGTGCGCCGTACCGATCAGCCACTCCTGGCCCCCATGCTGGAGACGGCGCTGGCAGGGAGTGGCAAACGCCTGCGCCCCGCCATTGCCCTGCTCTCCGGCCACTTCTATCGCTACGACCTGCCGCGCTTGGTCACGCTTGCGGCTGCGCTGGAACTGCTGCATGTCGCCACGCTGGTCCACGACGACGTCATCGATAACGCGCCCACCCGGCGGGGCCGCCCTACGGTCAACGCCCGGTTCAAGAACACCGTGGCGGTAATGCTGGGCGATTACCTCTTCGCCAACGCGGCCGTGCTCATCTCCCAGACGGAGCACGTGCGTGTGATCGAGAACTTCTCCCGCTCGCTCATGCTGATCGCCACCGGTGAGCTGGGACAGGACCTGTCCACCTACGACACCAACCAGGACATCCGCGCCTACCTGCAACGGATCAGCGGGAAAACGGCGGCGCTCTTCCTGACCGCGGGTGAATGCGGCGCGCTGCTCTCCGGCGCCCCTGAGGAGCACGTCACGGCGCTGCGGGACTACGGGTACAACCTTGGTATGGCGTTCCAGATAGTGGACGACATCCTGGACGTCACCGGGACGGAGGCCGCCATGGGCAAGCCGGTGGGGAGTGACCTGCTGGAGGGCATCCTGACGCTGCCGTCCCTCATGCTCATGGAGCGCCAACCGCGCAACAACCCCATCGCGCGGCTGTTTCGGGCGCGGGGAGCACGGCGCGCCGCCTTCCTGACGGAGGCGCTGGCCGCCATCCGCGAGTCGAGCATTGTGGAAGATTCGTACGCCATGGCGGAAGCCTTCGCCGACCGCGCCCGTGCCGCACTCGCCCCCCTGCCGGCCGACCCGGCGAAGGCGACGCTGCACGACCTCTGCGGGTACGTGCTCTCACGATCCAGCTAGGCAAGGGCAGAGGCCGCGCGATCTGCGCGGCCTCGTAGCTCTGAGCCTGCGCCGTGTCGGCCCTAGGAGTCGTCTTTCCATTCCTTGACTGGCCCGTCGTCCCGCTCGATACGCGCCATCTCGTTCTTCACCACGGCGCGTCGCTCTTTCATCGCTTCCTTTTCCGCCTTGGTCTCCGCAGGCGCTGGCTCATCGATATTGATCTCTTCGTGCTCGTTGATACGCACACCGCCGGTCACCGGCTTGGACACCTCTTTTCCCAGATGGTAGTACTTGCCGGTGTCCGGGATCGAGCGGGGGTAGCCATCCCTCACGGTGAACGCAGTGAACGAGGTCGGCATCATGCGCTTGCTGTCGCGGAAGCACTGGGGACAGGGCACCGGGTCCGACGACTCGCGGATGGGGCGGAGAGCCTCAAAGCGGCGCTCACACTGGTCACAAAGATACTCGTAAATGGGCATAGCGTTTCCTCCCCGGTCGCCCGCGTATCCTACCAGAACCGTTAGCCCCTGTCTCGGCAGGTTTTTCCCACGACGATCCCTGCAGTCGTCATAAAAGCCTTGATCGGCCGGCACCGTCGCGCCTATGCTCCGCCCACAGGTCGTCCCTCCGACACCCGACCAGCTCGAACGGGCACCAAAGAAGACCGGCGATGACATCCGCCTGAAAGCGCCTGCGCTTAGGGCCAGCATCGCAAGTACCTTCGGGAAAGGACACCGGTCTTAATGTCAAAGGAAGCAGGGAGGCTCTGGTCGGCCGCACTGGGCCAGCTCCAGCTCCAGGTAACACGGGCGAATTACGAAACGTGGCTGCGCCACACCGAAGGCCTGACGTATGACGGGAGCACTCTCCGCGTCGGCGTCGCCTCCGACTTCGCGCGGGAGTGGCTCACCGGCCGGCTGCGTCCACTGATCCGGCGAACCCTCACCTCGATCGAGGGTCACGCCGTCGATGTAGAGTTCGCCATTGCTGGCGCGCAGGAAGGCCCGGTCACCACGCCCGCCGCCACGACGGCGACGGAGGCTCTCACCGCACCGGCGCCGCGGGCCCGGACCGGGGCATCCGGGCTGGTGCCGCGCTACACGTTTGAAACGCTGGTCCACGGAGAAAGCAACGCCTTGGCCTACACCGCCGCCCGGCGCGTGGTTGAGGAGCCCGGAGCGGCCTACAACCCGCTCTACCTCTACGGCGATGTCGGCTTGGGCAAGACGCACCTGCTCCACGCCATCGGCAACGCCCTGAGCACCCGCGACATGCGCGTTCTCTACTTCCCCGCGGAGCGGTTCGCCAACGACTACGTCCGGGCCATCCTTGACCACCGTTTCGACGCGTTCCGGGAACACTACCGCACCGCCGATGTCCTCCTGATGGACGACGCGCAGTTCCTCTCCGGCAAGAACGGCATGCAGGAGGAGTTCTACCACACCTTCAATGAGCTCTACGCCGTGGGCCGGCAGATCGTGATCGCCGCCGACGCTCCACCCGCGGCGATGTCCCAGTTTGACAGCCGCCTGCGGTCCCGCTTTGAGTGGGGCCTGGTCGCCGATATTCAGCAGCCCGGTCCGGACTTACGCCAGGCGTACGTGAAGATGCATGCGGGACGGCGCCAGCATGAGCTTCCTGAGGAAGCGCTCGCCCTCCTTGCCGCGCGCCCCTATCGCAACATGCGCGAGCTGGAAGGGACGGTTAACAAGGTGCTCGCCACAGCGCGGGCCCGGGGCGTCCCTCCCACACCGGCGATGATCGGGGAGCTCCTGGCGAATCTCCCCGGGGAGCCGGACCGGGAGCCCCTCACGGCAAGCGCCGTGTTGGCTGCCACCGTCCAGCATTACGGGCTAACAAGGGAGGACATTTCCGGCAAGCTACGGCGGCAGCAGCTTGTTACGGCCCGGCACGTGGCGATGTACCTGCTCCGCGAGGACTGCCACCTTCCTCTCGCGGAGATCGGCAGACTGCTTGGCGGGCGTGACCACACAACGGTCCTCCACGCCGTGACAAAGATCGGCAAGGCTCCATCCCAGGACGTGGCAATCATCCGCCGGAGCTACGCTACAAAGATCCGCCTCAAACACGCCTGACCGCGCCCTCTACCCACTATGAACGCAGCTACAGGCCCGGCTTCACCCCGCTCCTTATCCCCAACCAGAACACGAAGATCAGGACGCCTGACGACCCATACTACGGCTTTTTAACTTCGTGATTAGACTGCGGTGTGGATTACTACACCGCTCACAGGCTTCATACGAATAGCGCTCCCCGTTCAATAAGGTGCGGTTTCTTTTCCGCTGGTATGACACGCGCCATCGATGATGGCGATGAGGCTGGACTTGTCCTCGATAGGACTCCCTCATAAATAACATGTGATTGCCAGCATTGAGTCCTCCCTCGTGCCGATAGATGAGTAGGCGCTATTGCCTGCAAGCACCCGGAGTGCGAACGTTTTCGTTCTGAAGAAGCGTTCCGGCGAGTCACCCGTATAATGGCTGCATGATTGATAGAGCGCTTGTTCGCGTGAAGGACGGCGATGGGGGCGATGGCGCCGTCAGCTTCCGTCGGGAGAAGTTCGTTCCGCGGGGCGGCCCCGATGGCGGGGATGGCGGCAACGGGGCCAGCGTGGTGCTGCGCGTTGACCCGTCCCTCAACTCGCTGCTCTCCTTTCGCCGCCAGCGGGTGGTTCGCGCGGAGAGCGGGGTGAACGGTGAGGGGGGCAAGCGGCACGGCAAGCGGGGCGTCGACCTCATCGTCGCCGTCCCGCCGGGCACGGAGGTGTACCGACGGGAAGGGGAGAGCGACGTCCGTATCGCCGACCTCGATGGCCCCGGCATGGCGGTGGTCGTGGCCTCCGGCGGACGGGGGGGCAGGGGAAACGCCCGCTTCGCCAGCTCGACGAACCAGGTCCCCCGATTCGCCCAGCGGGGGGAACCGGGGGAGGAGTTCGAGCTGCGGTTGGAGCTGAAGCTCCTCGCCGATATCGGGCTTGTCGGCGCGCCGAACGCGGGCAAGAGCACACTCCTGGCGGCGATATCGGCCGCCACGCCAAAGATCGCGGATTATCCCTTCACCACGCTGGAACCGCAGCTTGGCGTGGTGGAGGTGAATTACGACACGTTTGTCGCCGCCGATATCCCCGGGCTGATCGAGGGGGCGAGCACGGGCGCCGGGCTGGGGCATGAGTTCCTCCGCCATATCGAGCGCACACGGCTGCTCATCCACGTGGTGGGGCTGGATGTGGCGGATCCCCTTGCCACGTTCGACCAGATCAACGGGGAGCTGACCGCCTTTAACCGTGGCCTGGAGGCGAAAAATCAGGTCGTTGCGCTGAACAAGATCGACCTGCCCGATGTGGAGACAAAGCGCCGGGAAGTGGAGGCGGCGTTCCGGCAGCGCGGGCTTACCACGTTCAGTATCTCCGCCGCCGGGAGGCAGATGCTGGAGCCGCTCCTCCGCCACGTCTTTGGGCTGCTCGGTGAATTGAGGGAAGAAGAGAGACGGAAGGCCGGGGATGAACCGGCCCTGCCGGTGCTGCGTCCCGAACCGGAACGGCAGCGGTTCGAGGTCCGCCGCGAAGGCGGCGTCTTCGTCGTGGAGGGGCGACGCCCCGTGCTCCTGGTGGAGACGATGGACCTGGAGAATCCGGAGGCGCGCGCGGAGGTGCAGCGCCGCCTCACCGTTACGGGGGTGAGCACGGCCCTGCGCCGGGCGGGCGCCCTGCCCGGTGACCGCGTCCGCTTTGGGCGGGTGGAACTGCGGTGGGACGCATGAGGCGCGGCGTCCTGGGCGGAACGTTCGACCCCATCCACATCGGACATCTCATTTTGGCGGCGGAAGCGCGAACGGCGCTGGCGCTGGACCGGGTGACGTTTGTGCCGGCGGGCCAGCCCTGGCGCAAGGCCGGCCGCGACGTCTCCCCGGTGGCAGATCGGCTGGCGATGGTCCGGCTGGCCACGGAGGGTGAGCCGGCGTTTGACGTGTCGACGGTGGAGGCGGAGCGGGAAGGACCATC
>SHXV01000036.1 GCA_009693105.1 Dehalococcoidia bacterium | reverse complement strand
CGCCGGGCGCTCTCCCGGTTTTCCGCCGTATCGCCGCCCAGCATGGCCGCCAGCTCCGCGAGCCGCTCTTCGCCCTCGACCTCCCGCACCTCCACCGTCGCCCGCCCGTCCTCCAGCGCCTTGCACACCACGATGTGGCGGTCGGCGCAGGCGGCCACCTGGGGCAGATGGGTGATGCAGAGCACCTGTCGGCCCCGCGCTATGACCGCCAGCTTCTCCCCGATGATCCCGCCGGAGCGCGCTCCCAAGCCGGACTCCACCTCATCGAACACGAGCGTCGGCATATCGTCCTGCGCCCCCAGCACGGTCTTGAGCGCGAGCATGAGGCGGGAGGCCTCGCCACCGCTGGCCACACGGCCGGCGGGGCGCAACGGCTCCTGCGGGTTGAAGGCGACGACGAACTCCACCGCGTCGACACCCGTGGCGTCGAAGGCGGCGGCCGTCACCGTGCCCTGCGCCGTGACGCCGTCGGCGCCGACCGTCTCCGCCTCCGGGAGGACGACGGGGAGGCCATCGGCGGCGTCACGGCGGTGGAAGGCAACTGCGAAGCGCGCGGCGGGCAGGCCGAGCGTGTGCAGTTCCCCCTCTACCAGACGCGCCAGCTCCCGCGCTGCGGCGGCCCTTGACCGCGCCAGCTCCTCCGCCAGGGCAGCGCAGCGGGCGGCCAGCGCCGTCTCCTCCTCCATCAGTGCCGCGGCGTCCTCTTCGGCGCGCACCACGCCGGCCAGCTCCGCCCGCGCCGCTTCTCCGTAGGCAAGCACGTCGGCGATCGTTGGCCCGTACTTGCGGGTCAGGTCCCCCAGCGCGAGGAGACGGGCCTCAACGACAGCGAGACGCTCCGGATCGAACTCGATCTCCTCCTGGTAGGAGCGCAGCACGCGCATCGCGTCGGCCACGGCATCCTGGAGCGCCGCCGCATCGGCCGCACGGTCGGCGAACCGCGCATCGAGGCGGGCGATGGCGTCGGCGGCGGCCTGTGCCCGGCCGATGGCGTCCACCGCACCCTCATCGAGCGCGGTGCGGGCCTCCTCCGCCAGGCGTGCCAGCTCCTCCGCCGATGCCAGCACGCGCCGCTCCGCCGTCAGCAGTTCATCCTCGCCCGGCTCCGGCGCCGCCGCATCGATCTCGCCAATCTCGTAGGTCAGGCGATCGATGCGGCGGGCGCGCTCGCGCTCGTCTTCCTTGCCGCGCTGCAACAACGCCCGCGTCTCCCGCAGCTGCGCCACGGACCGGGCCATGTCCATGCGCCGCTCCGCCAGCCCGGCGTAGCGGTCCAGCGCCGCCAGTTGCTCCGCTGGACGGAGCAGCGCCAGGTGATCGGCCTGGCCGTGCAGGTCCACCAGCCGCCGGCCGATGGCGCCCAGCATGGCCTGGGGGGCCACCCGGCCGTTGATCCGCGCCACGCTGCGACCATCGGCGGGCACATCCCTGCTGACGATGAGCGTCTCGTCTTCGAGCTCGATGCCCTGCTCCCGCAGCAGCGGCGTCACCGCCTCCCGTGCCACGGGGTTGAGGAGGAAGACCCCCTCAATGCGGGCAGACCGCTCCCCCGCGCGCACAGTGTCGCTATCAGCGCGGGCGCCCAGCAGCAGGCCGAGGGCGTCCAGCAGGATGCTCTTCCCGGCGCCGGTCTCCCCCGTGATCGCGATAAGGCCCGTGTCCAGCCGGAGCCGGACGTGACGCGCCACCGCGAAGTTCGTTATGTCTAGCTCAAGGAGCACGGTGCACCGATGGAGATTCACCATTGGCGGCGCCTGCGGCGGAGCGCAGGTGCTCCCCCACCACAGAGTAGAAGTGCTGGGGCGGGCTGAGCCGGAGGAACCGCGCCACGTGCGGGCCACGGCGCACCGTCACCCTCGCGTCCTCCACCAGGTTGATGTCATCCTGCCCATCGATCGAGAGCGCCGATGCCTGGCTGGTCCGCATTACCAGCGCGATCTCCGCCTCCGCGGGCAGCACCACGGAGCGCGCCATAGAGAGGTGGGGTGCCACCGGCGTCACCACGATCTCGCGGGACTCCGGGTGCAGGATGGGGCCGCCCGCGGAGAGGTTGTAGCCGGTGCTGCCCGTGGCGCTGGCCACCACCACCGCATCCGCGCTGTAGGTGGTGAACCGCTCCCCGTCCACATCAACTTCGACGTAGACCGCGCGGCCGATCGATCGCCGCCCGACGACGACATCGTTCAGGGCGTGGTAATCGCCGTCGTGCGCCGTGCCCTGCACGCGAGCCACCAGCATCGACCGCTCCTCGATCCGTCCCCCGTCCACCAGGATTTCCGCCAGCCGGCCGGACACTTCGGCGGGAGCGAGTTCAGTCAGGAAGCCGAGGCGCCCCATGTTGACGCCCAGCAGCGGCACGCCATGCGGCGCCGCCAGGCGGGCGGCGCGCAGCACGGTGCCGTCCCCGCCCACGCAGATGATCAGGTCCGTGCCCGACAGGCGCTCCGCTTCCGATTCGTCGTGCGCCGCGCAGATCCACACCTGCTCGACGACGCCGGCAAGCTGCTTCGCCAGGTCGGCGGCGAACTGCGCCGGCTCGGACCGCGCGTGGTAATACACGCCCACTCTACGGCGCACCGACAGCCCCCTTTGGATACGGGGGATACGGCGTCAGCAGCAGGAAGAACTCCTTGTTGCCCTTCTGTCCCAGGATGGGCGAGGTCACGGGCCCCGCCACCCGCCATCCCTCACGAGTGGCCCAGTCCACGAAGCGGCCGATGATGCGGGCGTGGATAAGCGGATCGCGCACCAATCCTCCCCGGCCCACATCCTCCCGCATCCCCTCGAACTGGGGCTTGAGCAGGGCCAGGACGCGTCCTCCCTCCCGCAGCAGTCCGCGGACGGCGGGGAGGATCTTCGTCAGAGAGATGAAGGAAACATCCATGGTCACCAGGTCGATCGGTTCCGGCAGCGATTCCAGGTAGCGGGCATTTACCCGCTCCATCACCACGACACGGGGATCAGTGCGGAGGCGATAATCGAGCTGGCCGTAGCCTACATCGATAGCGTAGACGCGGCGCGCTCCCCGCTGAAGCAGGCAGTCGGTGAACCCACCCGTGGACGAGCCGATGTCCGCTGCCACCACGCCCTCCGGAGCTATACCGAAGGCCGCGAGCGCGCCCTCCAGCTTTTCGCCGCCACGGCCGACATAGCGGTTAGCCGCGGCCAGTTCGAGCGCCGCCCCTTCATCGATGAGCAAACCCGGCTTATCGATGCGCCGCCCGGCGCTGGTAACCGCGCCCGCAAGCACAACGGCGCGCGCCTTTTCGCGGCTCTCCACCAGGCCACGTTCGACGAGGACCGTGTCGACACGCCGCTTCGTCACCTTCGTCACATTGGCCAAAGCATAGGGGCGGCCGATCAGGGGCGTCAAGGGAGGTGGTAGCGGGAGGATCAGGGACGCGCTGGTGCGGGCGTCGGCATGATCAAAGCCGGAGCGGTGAGGGTAATCGTGTCCTTAGCCGGTACGGGCTCCTCATCCTCACCCTGCTGCCGGGGGACGTTAAGGACAACAATGCTCACCGCGATCGATGCGCCGTTGCTCCCCCTGCGCAGTTCGATGGCCACGCGCGCGCCGGTCACGAGCTTGCCGGAAATCGTCGTCGCGTCGGTAAGGCTCACCGACGCGCCGCTGACCAGTACCAGCGTTCCCCCTTCCAGCTCCGCCACTACGCCTTCCACCCGCCATGTCTTCTCCGGCGCGGTCAGCGTGATCGCGTTCTCGCCCGCGGGAGCGGGTTGGGCTGGGGCGGGCGTCTCCGTCGGCGCAGGGGCGGGAGCGGCCGGGGACGGAGCCGTCGCCGGCATTCCGTCCTCCGCCGGGAGCACGTTCAGCCGCCGGATCATCCGCTGGCTATCACTTCCCGCCGCCCACTCGATGCGCACAGTCGATCCGACGGGGGACTGATCGAATGCCAGCGCGGCAAGGGCGATCTCCGCGCCACCGCTCTCGACATAGACGAAGCCGCCGATGACCCAGCCGGAGTCGGAACGCCGTTGCACGGTGCCGGTGGTAGTGAGGACTGCGCCGTCATCGTCCAGAACCTGGACCTCGGTCGCGCTCAGGTCGCCGCCGTCGTTGGCCACGCCCTTGACGGCGACGCTGCGACCGGCGGCGATGCTCCCGGCGATAACGGTTCGGGAATCGATGAGCACACGCTGATCGCCGATGCGAAGGTCGGTGCTCGTCGCTTCCGTGACCCTGCCCTCCACCCGGACGGACCGTACCGAAGCGTCGCCCTCAGCTCGCGTATAGGCGATAACGTAAGGGCGGCCATCGGATCCGTTCGCCACGACGATGCCAGAGATGGTATCGCCGTTCACGGAAAGCCCATGGCCAAGTGGGTACGTCTGCCCGCCCAGGCGGACGACGGCACTGCCATCGTCGCCCGCGGTTATCATCCCGCGCCCATCGATCTGACGGATCGTTTTGAGTTGGATGGCATTCAGGCTGATCCCGGGAACGGTGCGGGCAACGGCGTCGCCGCTTCCCGTCTCCAGCAGCCGTGAGACGAACTCGCGCTGGGTGCGGCTCAGATCGAGCTGATGGCTCAGCATCTTCGCGGCGTTGGCGTCCACGGCGTTCAGCCGGGGCAGCGCCGCCAGCAGCATACGGGTCTGATGGTCCAGGTGTTCCGCCACCTTTGCCAGATTCGCGTGGTCGCCGGAGGCTGCGGCAAGCGCGACCGCGTCTTCCGTGTTGTCCTGCAACCGGATGAGGAGGCGCTCGTTCGGGGCCTTCCCCTGCGCAAGCACATCGCGTAGCTCACGCTCACGGTTGGTGAGGTAGTTCAGCACGAGGCCGGCGCGTGCGCCGCTGTCCGTGGTAAGGTCGAACCGAACCTGCTCCGTGACCAGCTTCACCCCGTAGAGCGCGCTATCGGCCCCCGCGGAGGACGATGCCCACACGGCTGCCCCTCCCAGTGTGACGGAGGCGAAGACGAAGGTCACCAGTGCCTGGCCCAGCCGCGCCTGCGGGGTCAGCGTGGCGCCGGTGAACCAGCGCCAGAGGCGGACGCGCCGGGTCATGGCGAGGCGACGGCGGCGGAGCTTGCTCGCACGCATCAGGTAACGGGTACGGGCGATATCCCGCTTCGCCGGCGACACGAGGGGAGCATCGGGGCCGGTGCGCAACCGAAGGGCAATCTCAAGCAGTGGCCGCAGTTCCACCGCCTGCCGGGGGTCACGCGCAAGCGCCTCCTCCAGTGTCGCACCCCGTGCGATCACTTCCAGGCAGTGATCCAGCGCCGCTCGGATATCGCCACCGATCATCCGGCGATTCCTTCCCGTTCAAGCACCCTGCGCATGGTGACCAGCGCCCGGTGCTGCAATGACTTGACCGAGCCGATGCTGCGGCCGAGGACCGCGGCCACAGCCGTGTTGTCCATACCCTGGATGAACTTCAGCAGGATCACCTGCCGCTGCTCCTCCGTCAGGTCTTCCATCGCGGCGCGCACGGAGGCGTGCTCCATGCTCCGCTCCGCGATGACCGGCGGGCCGTCAGCGGTGGAAACCAGCGTGTCCGCCAGTTCTACCTGCGGCCGCCGGGCTCGCCGGCGATGATGATCGATGACGCGGTTCCGCGCGATGCGGAACACCCAGGCGGAGAAGGGGGTACCGCGAATGCGGTAGCGCTCCAGTGATTCCAGGACGGTGAGCAGGACATCGGATGCCATGTCTTCCGCTGCGTGCACGTCCCCCAGCTGGAGGTGGATGTAATGGCTCACCCGGGGGAAGAACGATTCGTAGATCTCGGAGAGGGCGTCCGCGTCATATTCCTGAGCGCGCGCGATCAGATCCGCCTCCGCCTCGAGGTTGCCCCGAAGGGTGCTGGTAGAGACGGCGCTCATTGCCGGCGCGGACGTGCCCGTGACTTCAGGCATCGGCTGCCTCCTGTGCCCCGCTAGAGGAAACGCCGCCGAAGCGAAGCGGATTCGGTGTACGGTGCGCTCGCATCACATTCCCTCCTCTGCTGTCCCATCGCTCGACCCCTCAATGCCCAGAAGGTCACGGCGGGCGGCGTCATAGCGCGCCTTCGCGCGCGCTTCTCTGTTTAGTAAGCCCTTGAGACGCGGTGGATCGAGGTGCTGGCCCTTGAGCAACACCACGTGGACCTCAGCGAGGTGGCGCTGCCACGTTCCGTACGCTTCACGATACGCCTGTTTCGTCTGCTCATCGGGCATAACCAGACGCGCTGTCAGCCAAGACTCGCCCAGTATACGAAAGTCCGGCGGGAGGGGCAATGCGAGTGTCCTCCGTTTTATAACATTTGACAGGCCGGAATCGCCTCTGCTAGCGTTGCCGAAGCGCGCAAGCACAAGGATGATCGCCCCTACGTCATGCTGCACGACTATCACCTCTACCTCGCCCCCGGCTATGTGCGGGAGCGGTTGCCCGGCACCACCATCCAGCATTTCACCCACATCCCCTGGCCGGACCCGCGCTACTGGCAGCTCATCCCCGCATTCATGCACCGCGCCATCCACGCGAACCTCTGCGCCGCCAACGTGCTCGGCTTCCAGCCGGCCCAGGATGTGCGTAACTTCCTCCACTGCTGCGAGGCGTTCCTGGAAGCGGAGGTAGACTACCGCCCGACGAGCTGGGGACGGCCGGTTGGCTTCCCATCTAGGCGTTCCACGAGAACAACTACCCGCAGGCCATCGCCGCGATGCGGGACTATGACGTGCTGCTGGTCAACCCCATCATCGGTGGCATGAACCTGGTATCGAAAGAGGGCGTCGTCGTGAACCGCCGAAACGGCGTGCTGGTGCTCTCCGAGGCCGCCGGATCCTTCGCCCAGCTGGGGGCCAACAGCGTACCGGTGGCCCCCGCCGATGTAGAGGGCACGGTCCGCGCCCTCTACCCGGCGCTCACCATGCCGGCGGCGGAGCGGGCGCGCAGGGCAAGGGCGCTGCGAGAATCGGTACGGCAGGAGGACATTCTGCTCTGGGTGGAACGCCAGCTCTCTGACCTTGCCAATCTGCCCACGCGGACCGCCCGCGCCCGTGCCTGACACCCGCTACCGGCGGCCCTCCCGCCTCCACCGTTGGGCCATCGCCGGGTGGGAGCACCGGGGCAGCCGTTCTCGCTGGCTCCACTCCTACCGGGACGCCACCATGCCCGGAGCGAGCGGGCGGGTGCTGGAGATCGGCATCGGCAACGGCCGCTCGATCCCCTACTACGGCGACATCACCGCGCTGGTCGGGCTGGAGCCCGATGCCCGCCAGATCGACTACCTCCGCCGGCGTGCCACCGCACCCTTCCTGGTGCACATCGTGGCGGCCGACGCTGGGCGCTTGCCCTTCCGCGATGGCGCCTTCGATACCGTGGTGTCGGCGCTGGTCCAGTGCACCGTCCCGGACCTCGAGGCCACGCTGGCGGAGGTGCGACGGGTGCTCCGGCCCGGCGGCCAGTTCCGTTTCTTCGAACACGTGCGGGGATCTGGACTGGAGGGGACGCTGCACAATGCGCTGACGCCGCTGTGGAGCCGGGCCCCGGGGCTGGGGTGCCGGCTGAACCGCCGGATCGAGGACGCCATCCGATCAGCGGGGTTCCGCTCCGTGGAGATCCGTCACGCTCGGCTGGCGACGCTCCCGGCGATCATTGGGGTGGCGCGCCTGTAGGGCGTCGCCGCGCCCGGCGAAGGACCACGAAGGCCGCTGCAGCGGCGACCACCAGCGCCCCGCCCGCCAGGAGCAGCAACGGAAGCCCGGACCCGCCATCATCGGCCACCGCGGCCGTTCCCTTCGTATCGCCGCCGCCCCCCGGCGTGGCGATGCCGCCGATGCCCAGCGGCGTCAGGGTTCCGGTGGCGCCCACTTCGTTGCGGGCTTCGCCCCCCTCCCGCGGCTTCAGCCCGATCGTGGCACGCCACTGATTTTCCAGCGAGATCAGGTCCTTGCCATAGGCCTTCAGCACGGCCTGATCCTGCCCGTTGCCCGCCTTAAACGCTTCGAACAGGCCGGCGAATCGATACTCGCCGTGGGTATCGACGAGGAAGCGAACGAAGAAGTAAGCCTCGCCATAGAACAGGTTGACGTCGTCCGGGTTCCCGGTGGGCGAGGTCATCGACCGGATGGAGAAGAGCCGGTCGCCGCTGACGGCGGAGCGGAAGGCGGCGGTGTACCCGCCCCCCGCCTGAGCCTGCGCGTTCACGGCGGTGCCTTCGTCCAGCCAGGACGGCAGGCTGACGCCGGCGCCTTCCCCCGCCTGCTTGGTGACGACGTGGCCCAGTTCATGCCGCAATGTGTCGGCGGCGTCGCGTTCATTGAGGACGATGACCGTATCCGGCGAGACGCGCTGGCCCAGCGTGACGACGCGCTCCGCGAAGGTGCTGCTGCGCTGCTGCATCGCATCGGCCATATCCGGGATGGAGTTGTAGACGATGGCCTTGACCGGGAACCCTACCGGCGCCCGCAGGAGCGCCTCCGTCCGGTCCAGTGAGGCCTTGCCTGCCGTGGCGAGGGGACCCCCGGACGTGCCGCCGTAGGTGTACAGGGTAAGGTTCCCCACCGTGTTCTGGCTCCACTGGAACCGCGTGTCCACGTAGACGATCGAGCGCTCCGCCGTGTCCGTCGCCGGGCCCTGGTCATCGGCCACGCGCCAGGAGTAGCGCACCTCCGTGAACGGCGGCATGTAGGAGCGTGCGTCCGTGGCGATATCGACGGTGCAGGTGACGCGCTTGCCCCTATCGGGCAGGCAACGCGCCAGGGCGCGCTGGGTGATCACGGATGGGGGCAGGCGATAGCGCAGCTCCACCATCTGCACAGTGCCGGTCGATTGCGCGTCCATCTGAAAGCGGATGCCATCGGGGAACCGGTTGGTGGCTTGGTCAAACGTCACTTCCGGGCCCGCCGCCAGGGCCGGCGCCGGCGCCGCGGCGGCGGCCAGCGGGAGCGCCGCCATTATCATGAGTACGAGCCAACGCACGCGCACGCTTACGCCTCCTGTTCCGCCCCTACGGCCTGCCGATGATACGCCTGCAGCAGGGGGTCCAGATCGCCGTCGAGCACCGCCGCGGTATCGCTGGTCTCGAAATCGGTCCGGTGGTCCTTGACCATCTTATAGGGGTGGAGGACATAGCTGCGGATCTGGTTTCCCCAGCCGGCGGACACATGCTCTCCCTTGAGCTTCTCCTGCTGATCCGCGCGCCGCTGCAGCTCGATCTCCAGCAGCCGGGCGCGCAGCACCTTCATCGCGCTGTCCCGGTTCCGGCCCTGGGAGCGCTCATTCTGGCAGGTGACGACGATGCCCGAAGGGATGTGGGTGATGCGCACCGCCGTTGAGTTCTTCTGCACGTTCTGCCCGCCGTGGCCGCTGGCCCGGAAGACATCGATGCGCAGGTCATCGCTGTTGATGCTCACCTCCGCCGCATCGTCCGCCTCCGGCAGCACCTCCACCAGGGCGAATGAGGTATGCCGGGCGTGGGCAGAATCGTATGGCGAGAGGCGGACCAGCCGGTGCACGCCGCGCTCCGCCTTGATGTAGCCGTACGCGTAAGGGCCGGCCATCTCCACCGTCGCGCTCTTGATCCCGGCCTCTTCGCCTTCTGTCCTGTCCAGGACTTCCGCCCGGAACCCCCGGCGCTCCGCCCAGCGCAGGTACATGCGGAGCAGCATCTCCGCCCAGTCCTGGGATTCCGTCCCGCCGGCGCCGGCATGGATGGCGACGATGGCGGGGCGATCATCGTAGGGGCCGGAGAAGGAGAGGGCGAACTCTTGCTCTTCTAGCTCCCGGCGGAGCGCCGCGAACTCGCGCTGGGCATCCGCATCAAACGCCTCATCCTCCTCCTCCGCAGCAGCGATCTCGACAAGGCCGCGCAGATCGTCGGCCCGCAACCGCAGGGAGTTCCAGCGATCGATCACGCTTCGGAGCGCGGCAAGCCGCTGCATGGCGTCCCGCGCGGACTGGCCGTCATCCCAGAAGCCGGGTACTAGGGAGCGCTGCTCCAGCTCCGCGGCTTCCCGTCCCTTCCCTGCCAGGTCAAAGGCGCACCATGATGGCTGAAATCCGTTCGGCAAGGCTTTCCAGTTCGCGCAGGAGTTCCTTCATGCTTTCGCTCCATCCTGATGTAGGGCGGCGCACCGGTCCTGCCCCCATTGTCCCACGCCGGGCGGCATTCACGCACTGATGAGCGGCACCTTTCCCCTTTGCTATGCATCCCTCCCCCGCTGTGTTACAATCGGCCACGTTCGTGCGCCGCCCGATGCTGCGCGCAGTGTTGGTGTTCGCACGAAAAATTGGCAAGGAGGACCTGTCGGGCGTCCCGGCAGGCAAGCATAGTGAACGATCGATCAGACGACCAATTCCAGGACATGGAATCGCTCCTTCAGGAAGAGGAAACCAGCAGTTACCGGCGACTCCACCGTGGCGACGTGGTAGAGGGTACCGTCATGGGCATCGGGCGCGATGGCGTGCTGGTGAACATCGGCACCAAGTCGGAAGGAATCATCCCCCCCAACGAGATGCAATCGCTCGGCCCCGACGGCGCCAGCACCCTGTTTGAGGGCGAGACCGTTGTCGCCTACGTCGTGCAGCCGGAGACGGATGAGGGGCAGGTTCTACTCTCCCTGGACCGGGCCCGTGGCGAACAGGGCTGGCGGGTGCTCCAGAAGCGGTTTGAAGAAGGCGAAAGCTTTGAGACGCTCATTTCCGGCTACAACAAGGGCGGCCTTCTGGTCAACGTAGAAGGCGTGAACGCCTTCATCCCCCTTTCCCAGCTGGTCGGTATTCGCCCCCCCGCTGAGGGAGAAAGCGAAAGCGCGCTGGGGGAGAACGTGGGCCGATCGATCCGGCTCAAGGTGATCGAGATCAACCGGCGGCGGAACCGCGTCATCCTATCGGAGCGGGCGGCGCTGCAAGAATGGCGGAGCCAACAGCGCGATATCCTGCTCTCAGAGCTGGCGGAGGGAACCATCCGTCAGGGTAAAGTCACCAGCATCCGCAACTTCGGCGTCTTCATCGACCTCGGCGGCGCCGACGGCCTGGTCCACCTGTCTGAACTGTCCTGGGATCGCAACAGCTCCCCGGAGGATCTGTTCCACGTGGGCCAGGAAGTGGACGTGTACGTGATGAAGGTGGACCCGGAAACGAAGAAGATCGCGCTGAGTATCCGCCGGGCCCAGCCCCAGCAGTGGGATGCCATCGTCGATGAGTACCAGATCGGACAGATCGTAGCGGGGCAGGTGACAAAGCTTGTCACCTTCGGCGCCTTTGCCCGGCTGGATGGGCCGGTGGAGGGCCTTATCCACGTCTCTGAGCTGGCGGACCGCCGCATCCAGCACCCGCGCGAAGTCGTCGATGAGGGTGACGTGGTGCCGCTCAAGGTCGTGCGCATCGAGCGTGACCGCCACCGCCTAGGCCTGAGCCTGCGCGCCGCCCGCGATGAGGCGGAGAAGGCCGGCTGGACATTTGATAGCCAGGGAGCGGTGATAGCGGCGCCCGAAGGAATCGCCGAGCGGTTCGGCGGCCTCTCCGAGCACCAGAAGACCTCCGCCGCCGAGGCAATCGCGGCCGCGGCAGCCGTAGAGACCGCAGCCGCGGCGCCGGCAAAGAAATCGACACGGGCCGCCAGGGGCGCGGCCGCGCCCGAAGTGGAAGCCCCCACGCGTGAGCCGGAGCCGGTGCCCCAGACGGCAATGGCCGCTGCACTGCAGGAAGCGGAAGCTGCCCTCCTGGCATCAGAGCCACAGAAGACGTCCGAGGACGAGGCCGGCTCCTAGCACGAATCTTCCCGATAATAAGGCTCTCCCTCACTTGCCCCGTTCCGAATGGAGGGGGTACACTTTTTCTGTGGCTTTGTCGCGTTTCACACGCACAAGTAGACGGGGGCAGATCAATGGCAGATCGATTCGATAAGTTCACCGAGAGAGCCCGCCGGGTGCTGACGCTGGCCCAGGAAGAAGCGCAGCGATTCAACCACAACTACATCGGCACGGAGCACCTGCTGCTGGGCCTGGTCCGTGAGGGCGATGGGGTAGCGGCAAAGGTGCT
>SHXV01000035.1 GCA_009693105.1 Dehalococcoidia bacterium | reverse complement strand
GCGCTCAGCAGGCCTATAAGCCGAATTCTGTACCCACCGCGAACGGTGGGCGGTGGCCATCTCTCTGGGACGCCGGTTACCCGACGCCTCATGCAGCCAACCCGGGGACGGGGCCGGGCGTCCCCATTGCCCCCCTATTTGGCCTTGCTCCAGGTGGGGTTCTCACGGCCGGACGGTTACCCGCCCGCCGGTGCGCTCTTACCGCACCATTTCACCCTTACCCGCCGAAGCGGGCGGTATGTTTCTGTTGCACTCTCCGTAGGGTCGCCCCTCCCGGGCGTTACCCGGCACCTTGCCCGGAGGAGTTCGGACTTTCCTCCCCCCCGCTTTCGCGGAAGGGCGGCCACCCGGCCTGCTGAGCATCCTTATTGTACAATGGCGGCGTAAGGAGCGTCCTCCCCATGTCCAGCCTCACCGTCCGCCGAAGCGTCCTCACCTTCCCCGGCCACCAGCTCAAGTTCCACGAGAAGGCGGCGGAATCCCCCGCCGACGAGGTGATGGCCGACTGCGAAGACGCCTGCCCCCTCTCCGCCAAGGGTGATGAGGTGCGTGGCGTCATCGTCGATGCCTTCACCCGGCTGGACTGGCACGGCAAGTTCGTGGCATTCCGCCCCAACAACGAGCAGTCCCCCTACCACGCCGGCGATCTCGATGTCGTCGTCCGCGGCGCCGTCGATTGCTTCCAAGGGGTGATTATCCCCAAGGTGTTCCGCCCGGACCAGATCGTTCGCGTCGATGAGACGCTGACTAGGCTGGAGGCGGCCGCCGGCTGGAAGACGAAGCTCCAGATCGAGGCGCTGATCGAGACGGCGCTGGGCGTGGAGAACGCCCACGCCATCGCCACGGCGTCCGACCGCATGGCCAGCCTCACCTTCGGCATCGCCGACTACGCCGCCGATATTGGCATCGCCGATGCCTACACGGATCAGAACGTGCGCTTCCTCTACGCCAAGCAGCGCATCGTCAACGCGGCGAAGGCGGCTGGCATCGACGCCATTGATAACGTCCACCTCCAGGTTCGCGACCTCGACGCTCTCCGCCGCTACTCCCTGGAGTCGGCGGGCTACGGCTTTGATGGCCGCTGGGCGATCCACCCCAGCCACATCGACGTGGTGAACGAGGTCTACGCCCCGTCAACCGAGCAACTCGACCACGCCGCCAAGGTAATCGACCTGTACGAGCGGGCGGATGCGGAAGGCAGAGGGGCGATCATGGACCCGGACACCGGTGAGATGATAGATGAGGCGACGATCAAACTCGCCTTCAAACAGCTGCTCAAGGGTTATCGCGCCGACAAGATCGACAACGCCGTGCTGGCGAAGGCGCAGCGCCGCGCCGCCGCCACCGGCTATGATTTTTTGGGTGTGACGGTCTAGGATGTCAAAATGAAGCGTGCGGCTACAGCAGGTATTGTGTTCGCAGGCATCGTTGTCTTAGTGGTATTCGCGTTTGGCATCTGGATGGCAGGTGATCCGGGACGATTCAATCGGAGGCGGCGCGAATCCAGAGGAATGAAGGCGCACGCGCTGCCAACTCCGCTTTAATGACGGTCTGCGGACTCAAGCCAATCGAGTTTTAGTCAAAATGACACCCACACCCCGCCGCACGCCCGCCGCACGCCAGGCCACCTTCATCGCCCCCGAACCGCCCACGGACCACACCGCCATCGATCCCCACGCCCCCCTGCCCGCCCGCATGCGCCCCCGCACGCTCGATGAGTTCGTCGGGCAGGAGCACCTCGTCGGTCCTGGCCGCGCCCTCCGCCACGCCATCGAGGCCGACCACGTCCCCTCGATGATCCTCTGGGGCCCGCCTGGCAGCGGCAAAACCACCCTCGCTCGCATCGTCGCCCGCACCACCAAGGCCTACTTCGTGCCGATGTCCGCCGTCACCGCTAGCGTCGCCGACCTGCGCAGCGTGGCCGTCGATTCCCGCGTCCGCCGGAACCTGGGGGCGCGCACCATCGTCTTCATCGATGAGATCCACCGTTTCAACAAGGCGCAGCAGGACGTCGTCCTCCCCCACGTGGAGGAAGGCATCTTCATCCTCATCGGCGCCACAACGGAGAATCCCTCGTTTGAGGTCGTCGCCCCGCTGCTCTCCCGCTGCCATGTCTACAGACTGAAGGCGCTCAAGGAGAGCGATGTCGAGCTGATCGTCCGCTCCGCCCTGGCTGACGGAGCGCGCGGGCTGGGTGGCCCCCCCCTCGCCGCCGATGACGCCGCCATCGCCGCCATCGTCTCTGTCGCCGGCGGGGACGCCCGTACCGCCCTCAACACGCTGGAGAGCGCCGCTGTCGCCGCCCGGCCCGATGCCGAAGGCCGCCGCCGCATTACGCCGGAGCTGGTAGCGGAGGTCGCCCAGCGCGTCCTCCGCTACGATAAGGGCGGCGAGGGCCACTACGACACTATCTCCGCCTTCATCAAGTCCTTGCGCGGTAGCGACCCGGATGCCGCCGTGTACTGGCTCGCCCGCATGCTGGAGTCCGGAGAGGACCCCCTGTTCATCGTCCGGCGCATGGTCATCCTGGCGGCGGAGGACATCGGTCTGGCCGACCCGCGGGCACTGCAGGTGGCGATGGCGGTGCAGCAGGCCGTCCACTTCATCGGGCTGCCGGAGGCCTACCTCCCGCTGGCGGAAGCGGCGCTCTATCTGGCCATGGCCCCCAAGAGCAACACAGCCATGACGGCGTACCATGCGGCGATGGAGGACGTGCGGCACACCCGCGCCGACCCGGTTCCCCTCCACCTGCGCAACGCTGTCACCGGCCTGATGCGTGACATGGGCTACGGCAAGGACTACTGCTACGCCCACGAATTCGAAGGCCACTGGACGGAGCAGCAACACCTGCCTGATAACCTAGCCGGGCACCGTTACTATCATCCGTCCGATCAGGGAGAGGAAGCCGCCTTTCGCCGGCTCCTGGCGGAGCGGCGCGGGGAGGGGGACATAACGAAGGGGGAGTGACCGGCAACGGTCACTCCCCCTTGAGAATCTACGTACCCCGTGGGGTTGACTCAGGCGACGCATCGGAGCGTTGCCGGCCGTGAGCCTTGCCTTCCATCCGTGTCGCTCACCTTGAAGCGAGCGACAGCGGCCTGGAGGCTCGCGGAGAGCTCGGCAAGCGACGTGGCGCTGGCGGCGATTTCCTCCACCTAGGCGCCCAACTCCTGCGTGGAGGCCGAAACCTCCTCCGTAGCGGCGCTGTTCTCCTCGGCGACGGCGGCGACGCTCTGAATCGCTTCCGCGGCCTGGCTCGCGGTATCGGGAGAACCCTCAAAAACTGTGGTTGGTTCGTGCACGGCGCGTCGCCGGAGCAGGCGTTATGATGGCCGCGTGAACGCCCCCGTTGCCATCGACGCCGTATCGCTCTTGCGCTGGTACGCTGCTAACGGCCGCCACGCCCTGCCCTGGCGTAGCACCACCGACCCGTATACCGTGCTCGTCTCTGAGGTCATGTTGCAGCAGACGCAGGTGGACCGCGTCCTGCCCAAGTATCATCAGTTCCTGACGGCGTTCCCCACCTTCGCCGCGCTGGCGGAAGCGCCCCTGGCCGAGGTCATCCGCTGCTGGCAGGGGCTGGGCTACAACCGTCGTGCCGTCAACCTCCATCGTATCGCCCGCGTCGCCGCGGAGCGGGGTGGGTTGCCGGCGGACCCGGCGGAGCTGCGGCGGCTCCCCGGCATCGGCGTCTATACGGCGGCGGCCATCGCCAGCTTCGCCCACGGCCGCGATGTAGCGATGGTCGACACCAACATCCGCCGCGTCCTGGGCCGTGCCCTGCTTGGCGATGCGGCGCCTACCGATGCGGCCGCTCGCCGTCTCGCCGCTCCCCGCCTGCCCCCCGGCCGCGGGCGTGACTGGAACCTGGCTCTCATGGACCTGGGGGCGATGGTCTGCACTGCCCGCGCCCCCGCCTGCTCCGCCTGCCCCCTTGCCCAAAGCTGTGTCTGGAACGCGGCTGCGCCCCGTGCCCTGCGCGAGTTCCGCGCCCCCTATCGGCCGGCGGAGCGATTCGTCGGCTCGCGGCGCTACTATCGCGGCCGCATCGTCGATGCACTGCGTGCGCTGTCGCCCGGCGCTTCCCTGTCCTTGGCGGTGCTCGGCCCCGCCGCCCGCCCTGACTACGACGACGCGCAGGAGCCGTGGCTGGCCGACCTGCTCGCTGCCCTCGCCCGCGACGGGCTTGTGACGCTCGATGAGCAGGGCGTACAGTTGCCCTAGGCACCGAGGGAGAAGGAGCGCATCGTGCCGGAAGTGGAGGAATTTCGATCCCCCGACTCCGGCGATCTCATCAGCATCGATGTGTTCACAGCTTCCAAAGGCCGCCCCGTCGACGATTGGCGCCGCTACCTGCCCTGGAACTTTCCCCCTTCAATCCCTCCGTCCAGTACGTCCTGGAGCGCCGGAACGTCAATCGCTTCCGTCGCGAAGCCGTGTCCGCCCGCGACGCGATTCGCATCGTCCGGGAGCGCACCGACGAGACGCGGGAGGTGGAGCGGGATGGGCGGCGCTGGACCGAGCGCGCCTTCGTCCAAACCCGCTACGTCCGCCCCTTCCGTTTGACCCCTTTTGCCGCCGACCCGTAGAATGCAGACAGTATGTTTGATGCCCTGACCGATAAGCTCAACGCCGCCTTCCGCCGTCTCGGCTCCCACGGCTCCATCACGGAGAAAGACCTGGATGAAGCGATGCGGGAGGTCCGCCTCGCCCTGCTGGAAGCGGACGTCAACTTCAAGGTCGCCCGCCAGTTCATCGCCGATGTGCGGGAGCGCGCCCTCGGCGCCCAAGTGCTGCAGAGCGTCACCCCCGTCCAGCAGATCATCGCTATCGTGCACGATGCCCTCGTCGCCGTGCTCGGCGGAGAGCAGGCCCCGTTGGCGAAGGCCTCCACGCCGCCTACCGTCATCATGCTCGCTGGCCTCAAGGGCAGCGGCAAGACCACCACCGCCGCCAAGCTCGCCCTCCACCTGCGTAAGCAGAACGAGCGCGTCGCCCTCATCGCCGCTGACCCCTACCGCGTGGCCGGCGAAGCGCAGCTCGCCAGCCTGGGCAAGCAGCTCGATCTCCCGGTCTACGGCATGGAAGGGGAAAAGCAGCCCGCCATCGCCGCCAAACGGGGCATCGCCCTCGCCGCCAGGGCCGGCATGACCGCTGTCATCGTCGATACGGCCGGCCGCTCCCAGAGCGATCCCGAGATGATGGCGGAGATTGTCGCCATCCGCGATGCCGTCCAGCCCCAGGAAGTGCTCCTCGTCCTCGACGCCATGACCGGCCAGGAGGCCGTCAACGCCGCTACCGAGTTCAATGCAGCGCTGACCCTCAGCGGGTTCATTCTCACCAAGATGGACGGCGATGCCCGTGGTGGGGCCGCGCTCTCCATCCGCTCCGTCACCGGCCTCCCCATCAAGTTCGTCGGCGCTGGAGAGAAGGTGGATGCCCTGGAAGCGTTTCACCCCGATCGCTTCGCCTCCCGCATCCTCGGCATGGGCGATGTCGTCTCCCTCGTCGAGAAGGCACAGCAGAGCATCGGCGAGGCGGAGATGCAGCGCATGGAGCAGCGCGTCCGCTCCCAGAAGTTCGATATGCAGGACTTCCTCGACCAGTACCAGAATCTGAAGAAGATGGGCTCGATGAGCAGCCTGCTGGGCATGCTCCCCGGCATCTCCGCCCTCAAGGGCAAGCTCAACGTCGATGAGATCGATGACACTTTCTTCAAACGCAGTGAAGCGATTATGCTTTCCATGACGCAGGAAGAACGCCGCAGCCCCCAGATCATCAGCGGCAGCCGTCGCCGCCGGATCGCCCTGGGCAGCGGCGCTACCCTGCAGGAAGTGAACCAGCTGCTGAACCAGTTCACCCAAGTTCAGAAGATGATGAAGATGATGTCCAGCGGCAAACTCCCCGGCATGCCGGGAATGAAGATACCCGGGTTCGGCCGGTAGTTACCAGGAGGAAAGTATGCTCAGGATCCGTCTCCGCCGTCAGGGCAAAACCAAGCAGCCCAGCTATCGCATCATCGTCACGGAGTCCCGCAATCCACGCGATGGCTCCTTCGTCGAAAGCATCGGCATCTACGACCCGCTCACCTCGCCGGAAACCGTACAGGTGAACGAAGAGCGGCTGCGCCACTGGGTGGGCGTGGGCGCCCAACCATCCGATACCGTGCGCAAGCTGCTCGTCCGCAAAGGTATCGACTCCGGCGCGAAGGTGAAGGCGGGAGCGGCGGCGAAGTGACGCTGGCCCCCGAACCACCGCCCTATGCCGATTTCGTCGAGTACATGGCCCGCCTCATCGTGGACAAGCCGGAGGCGGTCAAGATCGAGGAAGAGTGGGACGGCGACCGCCTCATCGTCCACCTCACCGTCGATGATGAGGACATGGGCCGCATCATCGGCCGTGGCGGCCGCGTCGCCCAGGCCATGCGCTCCCTGCTGAAGGTTGCCGCCATCCGCAGCGGTGAGCACGTGGGCCTAGACATCGGCGAAGACTGATCGTCGCCGCTGTGCCGGGCTCCCCCGCTTCCCCACGCAAGCCCCGTCCCCCCTTCCGCCCCCGCACGCAGGAGCCGCCCGCCGGCTACGTCGCCGTCGGACGCATCGCCGGGCGCTGGGGCGTGCAGGGCGAGTTCAAAGTCGACCCCCTGACCGACTTCCCCGGCCGTTTCGAGCCCGGCTCCCGGCTCTGGCTCATGGGCACGCCCTACACCGTCGTCTCCGCGCAGGAGCACCAGGGACGGCTGCTCGTCCGCTTCGCGGGCGTCGATACGCCGGAGCAGGCGAAGCCCTTCGCGGGCAAGCTCCTCGTCGTGCCGGAGGAGGAGCTCCCTCCGCTGCCGGCCGACACCTACTATCGCTACCAGCTTATCGGCATGGACGTCGCCTCCACGGCGGGTGAGCCGCTGGGGCGCGTGGCGGAATTGCTGGAGACTGTGGCCAACGATGTGCTTGTCGTCCGGGGCCCGCTTGGCGAATTCCTCCTCCCCGCGATCGGCGACGTCGTCCGTGCCATCGATCTGCCGGGGCGGCGCATCACCATCGAAGTGATGGAGGGGCTGCTCCCGGAAGCGCTGCCGGCGGCTGTGCCCCGCAAGGGACGGCGACGCGGCGCGAAGCAGGGCGGCACCTCTTCTTCTTGACCCCTGAAACGGCGCGCCGGTACACTCAAGACACGGGGATATAGCTCAGCTGGAAGAGCGCTGCGTTCGCATCGCAGAGGTCGGGGGTTCGAGTCCCCCTATCTCCACCACTTACGCACGGAGAAATGAGCGGCGTCCCTGATGACGCCGCTCATCGCGTTCCGGCGGCTGGCGGCCGCTGGAGCGATAAAGATGAAGCATGATTAAGACACGAGAGCTGCGGCGCCTCGATCTCTCCTCTGCCAGCGGACTCGTGGCAGCCGGTGGCCACCTCCATGTGATCGGCGACGACGAGCTTGAACTCCTCATCTACGCTGTCGATGGGTCAGGGCCGGCCCAGAGGCTGCCGCTATTTCCGGACCGCGTTTCCCGCGGCAGGCAAAGCAAGGCAGTGAAGCCCGATCTCGAAACCCTCGTTCTCCTGCTGCCGCCGGCCGGCCTCCTCGCTCTCGGTTCCGGCTCCAGTCCGAACCGCCGGCGTGGCGCCTGGATTCCTGCGGGCGTCCACGGGCCCGTCTACCCCGTTGACCTCTCTGATCTGTATGCGGCGCTGCCCTTTCTGGAGGTCAATATCGAGGGAGCCGCCGTAACCGGCGAGACGCTTCGCCTGCTCCAGCGTGGCAACGGTCGCGCGCGGGAGAACGCGGTGGTGGACCTCCGCCTGGAACCCTTCCTTGCTGCCCTTCTTGGGCGGCTCCCCTTGCCCGCAGCCATCCACAAAGTCCACCTCGTCGACCTTGGCAACAAAGGCGGAGTCGCCTGGAGCTTCACCGACGCCTCCCCACTTCCCGATGGTCGAACGCTCTTCTCCGCGGCCGCTGAGGACACCAGCGATCCCTATGAGGACGGGCCTTGCACCGGCGCCGCCCTCGGCATCCTTGCTCGGGACGGGACGCTGGCAGCCTTCGAAGAGATCGATCTGCTCTGGAAGATCGAGGGCATCCACGCATTCCCTTCGGGCGATGCGTTTCTGGTCGCGGATATGGATGACCCGCACACGTCGGCCCCCTTGCTCATCGCGCGCTGGTCGGAACTCGGTTAGCTGAAACGGACGGCACGATCACGAGGCTTCGATCGTCAGCATCGCTTACAGCGTCTTTGTGCGCCGGTGAGCGGCAGTGTTATGGCGTGTGGGTGAAGCGTGATTGAGACACGTGAACTACCGGCGCCGGGATATCCTCAGCCAGATTCACGGCCTTTTCCCCGCCCATCTTGCCCTCTGCTCGGCGCTCACCGGCTGCGGCTCGACTCGTGCCGGCGCCAGTCGCGGTGGCTTCGCCAGCAGGATGAGCAGGGCGGCGACGGCGAACAGCACGAGCGAGAGACTCCACACGACGTCCGGCTCAAGATCGCCCAGGAGGTAGCCGAAGAGCGGCGCTCCCGCGCCTGAGGCGCCGATGGACACTGGCAGGGTAATGCCGCGGATCGTCCCGACGAACTTGCGACCGTAATAGTTCGGCCAGATCAGGCTGTTCACCGTCACGTAAGCCCCGGCCGCCGCTCCCCAGATCACGTTGTGGAGGATGATCGTGTATGCCTGGCCGGAGGTGAAGATCATAGGCAGGACGGAGAGGGCGAGGCCGCCAAGGCCGATGAATCCCAGGTAGCGCGTCGGGATCTTGTCTGCCAACATCCCGAAGATAAAGGCGGAGAAGATCACCGTAAACGGGTCCATTGCCGTCCCAAAGGCGACGAGGTTGGGCGACATCCCCGTCTCCTCCCAGAAGGCCGTGCGGTGCACGAGCGTGCCCGTGAGGGCGACGCCGGCAATGGCGAGCGCGCCCAGGACCAGCCACAGCGCCGGCGTCCGGAACGCCTGGCCCACCGTCCAGTCCACATTGGTGACGATTGCCGAAGTGGACGTCTGCTGGGCGGCGGTCAGGGCCTCGGGTGAGCCGTCCGGGTGCAGGCCCATATCCTCCGGCTGGCGCCGCACAAAGAGGGCGCTCACCGGTACGACCACGAGGAACAGCGTGGCGCCGAAGACGATCCAGGCGTTCCGCCAACCGAACGCCTCGATCAGCCACTGGGCGGACGGGATCGCGACGACCGTCCCCATCATTCCTCCCGTCATCGCGATCGCCATGGCGCGGCCGCGTTTGGCGACGAACCACTTGGCCAGGGGCACCTGCGTCAGGAGCTGGCCCCCGGGGCCACCCAGGCCGGTCAGGCCGGAGATGGCGAAGATGAGATAGACCACCCACAGATCGCTGGCAAAGGAGAGCGCGATCAGCATGATGCTGGCGCTGGCCCCGGCGAAAATGCCGAGCGTACGCGTGCCGTGCCGATCGATGAGCATGCCGATAAGCGGCCCCGCCAGCCCGCCCGTGACCAGCCGCAGCGTCAGTGCCCAGGAGAGCGCGCCCTTCCCCACGCCGAGGTCATCGGTCATCGGCCCGATGAAGAAGGAGAAGATAACCGGACCGAGCGGGGATACGACCGTGTTGATCATGAGCGCGCTGCCCACCATGACCCAGCCGTAATAGAACTTCGAGGCCAGCCATTGCTGCATCAATCTATCTCTCCCCTGGCACGTCTAGAGCGCCCGCAGCGTAGGCGCAAAACGGGCGAACGAGAGCGCGAGCAGCGAGACGAGGGCGCCCATGGTAAATACGGCGATCGGCGCGCTAAACAGGTCCGCCAACGTCCCCGCAAGAAGGCTCCCCAGGGGCAACATCCCCTGGTCCAGCATGTAGATACCCATGACCCTGCCCCGCAGCTCGTCCGGAACCGTGATCTGAATCAGCGTCTGGTTCGTCGTCATGTAGAGCATCTGCGACGCGCCGACCCCGACAAGGATGACCAAGCTCAGTGGGAAAGATCGTGACAGGGAGAACAGCATCAACATCACTCCTAGCGAGACGATCGCACCGAGCAGGAGCACGCCCTTTCGCTTGACCTCTTGGATCGAGGCGATGAAGAGCGTCGCCGCCACAGCGCCGATGCCAGGCGCCGCCATCATCAGCCCGAATCCACCGGGGCCCTTGTGCAGGACGTCCCGCGCGAACACCGGCATCACCGATATGAAGGGCAGGGCGATCACCACCGGCACCAGCGCCAGTGTCATCTGCGTTCGCAACGTCGGGTGTCTCCACACAAAGGCGGCGCCCTCCTTCAGGTTCGCTCCCACGGAGGCAGCGGCTGCCCGCTGGATCGGCGGCAGCCGGAGCTGGAGAACCGTCAGGGCCACGCCGAGGTACGCCGCCGACTGGATATAGAAGTTCTCGCCGGGGCCGAACTTCGCGATCAGCAGGCCGGCCAGCGCTGGTCCAAGGATGCGCGTGATGTTGAAGCCGGCGGAGTTCAGGGCCAGCGCATTCATCAGGTCGGAGCGGGGCACGACGCTGGGCACGATCGATTGCCGCACCGGCATGTTGAACGCCCAACCCACACCCGTGGCCAGGGAGAAGGCGAAGATGTGCCACACCTCCAGCCGTCCCGTCACGATGAGCGTCGCGAAGATAGCCGTCGCCAGCATCAGGCCGGTCTGGGTCATCAACATCAGGCTCTTCTTGTTCACCCGGTCGGCGGCGACGCCTCCGAAGGGGCCGAGGACGAGCAGCGGCAGGGAACGGGCCCCGTTGACGGCCCCCAGCAGGAAGGCGGAGCCCGTCATGTCATAGGTGAGCCATCCCAGCGTTACCTGCTGGATCCACTGGCCGGAGCTAGAGAACAGGGTGCCGAACCAGAGAAGACGGTAGTTCCGATGGCGGAGAGAGCGGAAGGTCTGCAGGCCGTGGGGCCGCTCCGGCGCCGGAACAGCGACGTCCGCGCCCGATGTGCCATCGGCTTCCACGTCCACCGGTCGTTCCCTCATGCTCGACGTCTCCCTCGGTACCATTACGTTAAGGTTAGTATAGCGCGTGATGCCGCATGAAGCGGTCTCGGTGGTGCGAGGAAGGGCATCTGCTAAACTTGTCATGGATCGAGGGCGGCACGGGTTCCGCGCCCCGGTAGCTCAGGGGATAGAGCAGCGGTTTCCTAAGTCGAATCCCGCCGTACTGGCGGGTTTCGTCGCGTCCGCTATCGTATCTGGAATTGACGCGCTACGGGCTTTCACGTCCCCGCATAACTGGTCTAGTCCGCACGCGTTGCTGTCCGAGCAGCGAAGCCTGGCGCGAAGATCACGGGTTCTATTGCCAGCACTTAGGAAGCGAGCTACCCAGCTCAGCACTAAGCCAGCACGGGAGCGGAAACGGTGACAGTTCTGCGCATGTCCGCGACCTCAGTGGACACAGTAGCATGGCCGCCTTCCCCCCGTACTGCTGCTCAAGTCATTTAGCGGTTGCAGGGCAGTCCGTCCCCGGCATCGTTCTGGTAGACTCCCTCTCTCGATGAATGGAGTCGATGATGGCAACAGGCAGGTCGCGGAGCGGCGTCAGTTCGTGGCTGCGGCGCGGCGCCTCTCCCTTAGTGATCTGGGCCCTATCAGCGTCTATCGCGTGTTCGGGCGCGGCGCACAATAGCACTGCGCCGATTGACGCGACGAGCACGGCTGAGGTTCTGTCATCGCCCGCGCGCCCTGATCCGGCTAGCACGTTCCGAGCGGCCACCCCGCCACCAGTGGAGACGTCAGGCGCTGGCCTCGCCTGTGGCGTGGAGCGGTGGTCGGTGAAGACCCTGAGCGATGCGGATGCGAGCCGTGTCGACTTCACTGCTCGTCTGGCATCGGTGGCAGGGCTCCGCTCGCTTCCGAAACCGCGCACCTTGCCGAACGCGAGCCGGATCGCGCCCACCGAGTTGACGACGTTCACCGTTAGGGCAGACGTCAGCGGCTACAAGTTGGAGAATGACCGCGACATCCATGTTGTAATCGCCACGCCGGGGAACGCGACAGAAACGATGATCGTGGAACTGGTGAACGTGGACTGTTTAGGCCCAGTCAGTTCGAACCAGCGCGATGCCATGCGCTCTGCCCGCGATGACTTCATCGCCATGTGTGGCGGGCCGACTACTCGCTTCGTTTCGTGTGCGGTCCAGGTCGATGTCGTGGGCGTGGGCTTCTTTGATTTCATGCATGGGCAGACAGGGGTCGCGCCGAACGGAATCGAGCTTCATCCCGTGCTCGGGATCACCCTCGTAGGTCGC
>SHXV01000004.1 GCA_009693105.1 Dehalococcoidia bacterium | reverse complement strand
TCCATCTGCGCCAGCCGCCGGTCGAGGAACCGCTTCTCCATCTTGAAATCGGGAATGCCGTAGCGCAGCAGCCCCCCGATCCGATCGGCGCGCTCGTACACCGTCACCGCATGCCCCGCCCGCGCCAATTGCTGCGCCCCCGCCAGTCCCGCCGGTCCCGACCCCACCACGGCCACCCGCCTCCCCGTTTTCACGGCGGCCGGCTCCGGCGTGATCCAGCCCTCACGGAACGCCTGCTCGATGATGGTCAGCTCCACCTGCTTGATCGTCACCGCGTCGCTGTTGATCCCCAGCACGCAGGCCGCCTCGCAGGGAGCGGGGCACAGCCGCCCCGTGAACTCCGGGAAGTTGTTCGTCGCGTGCAGCCGCTCGATCGCCTCGCGCCACTTGTCGTGGTACACCAGGTCGTTCCAGTCCGGGATGATGTTGCCCAGCGGGCACCCCTGGTGGCAGAAGGGAATGCCGCAGTCCATGCAGCGGGCCGCCTGCTGGTTCAGCTTCCTGGTTGGGAAATCCTCATACACTTCCAGCCAATCGTGCACCCGCTCCCCGATCGGCCTTCGTGTGGGGGTCTCCCGGCCAAACTCCATGAAACCGGTTGGCTTAGCCATTGCCCGCCGCCACCAGCGGCTGCCGCTCGTCCTGCCCGCCCTCGCGCGCGCGCTCCCGCAGCACCCGCCGGTATTCCCTCGGCATCACCTTGAGAAACCGCTTCGCCGCCGCCGGCCAGTCCTTCAGCAGCTCCCGCGCCACCGTGCTCTCCGTGTATTCCAGGTGGCGGCCCAGCAGCCCCTTGACCAGGTCCAGGTCCTCCGGCTCGTCCAGCGCCTCCAGATCGATCATCTCCAAGTTACAGCGGCTCTTGAACTGCCCGTCCACGTCCCACACGTAGGCCATGCCGCCGCTCATGCCGGCGCCGAAGTTGCGCCCCGTCGGGCCGATGATAACGATGCGCCCCCCCGTCATGTACTCACAGCCGTGGTCCCCTGTGCCCTCCACAACGGCTAAAGCGCCGCTGTTGCGCACGGCGAACCGCTCCCCGCCCAGCCCACGGAAGAACGCCGATCCGCTCGTCGCCCCATACAGCGCCACGTTGCCGATGACGATGTTCTCCTCCGGGACGAACGTCGCCGCCTTCGGCGGATAGACGATGATCTTGCCCCCGGACAACCCCTTGCCCACGTAATCGTTCGTGTCGCCCTCAAGGCGTAGCGTGATGCCGGACGGAATGAAGGCGCCAAAGCTCAGCCCCGCCGATCCGTGGAACCGGATGTCGATCGTGTCCTCCGGCAGCCCGTTCTGCGCATAGCGTCTCGTTACCTCGCTGCCCAGCATCGTCCCCACCGTCCGGTTCACGTTCCGGATCGCCATATCGATGCGTACGCGCTCGCCGCGCTCCAGCGCCGCCGCCGCCAGCGGAATCAACCGCTGGTCCAGCGCGCCCTCCAGCCCGTGGTCCTGCGTCGTGACGCAATGCGTCGCCACGCCGGGCCCCGCCTCCGGCCGCGCCAGGATGGGGGCAAGGTCCAGCCCCTGCGCCTTCCAGTGGTTTACCGCTTCCCGCGTATCCAGGCAGTCGACCCGGCCCACCATCTCCTCGAAGGTGCGGAAGCCCATCTGGGCCATCTGCTCACGCACCTCCTCCGCGATGAAGCGGAAGAAGTTGACCACGTGCTCCGCCTGCCCGCTGAACTGCTCCCGCAGCTTCGGGTTCTGTGTGGCGATGCCCACCGGGCAGGTATCCAGGTGGCAGACCCGCATCATGACGCAGCCCATTACGACCAGCGGCGCCGTGGCGAAGCCGAACTCCTCCGCCCCCAGCAGCGCGCCGATGATCACGTCCCGCCCCGTCTTGAGCTGGCCGTCCACCTCCACCGTGATCCGGTCGCGCAGCTTGTTCATCACCAGAGTCTGCTGCGTTTCCGCCAGCCCCAGCTCCCAGGGGATGCCCGCGTGTTTGAGCGATGTCAGCGGGCTCGCGCCCGTGCCGCCATCGTGCCCGCTGATCAGCACCACATCGGACTTCGCCTTGGCCACACCTGCCGCCACCGTGCCCACGCCCACCTCCGCCACGAGCTTCACGCTGATGCGAGCCCGCGAATTCGCGTTCTTCAGGTCGTGGATCAGCTGCGCCAGGTCCTCGATCGAATAGATGTCGTGATGCGGCGGCGGGCTGATCAGCCCGACCCCCGGTATGGCGTTGCGCACCTCGGCGATCCACGGCCACACCTTGGTGCCGGGAAGCTGGCCGCCCTCGCCCGGTTTCGCGCCCTGCGCCATCTTGATCTGCAGCTCATCCGCGTTCACCAGGTACTCGCTCGTTACGCCGAAGCGTCCGGACGCCACCTGCTTGATCGCGCTCCGCCGCGAATCGCCGTTGGCGTCCGGCGTGTAGCGGCGGCGGTCCTCGCCCCCCTCGCCCGTGTTGCTCCGCCCGCCGATCCGGTTCATCGCGATCGCCAGCGTCTCATGTGCCTCCGCGCTGATCGAACCGTAGGACATGGCGCCCGTCTTGAACCGCCTGAACAGGCTCTCCGCCGACTCCACCTCTTCGATCGGGACGGGCGGGCCCGCCGGCTTCAGCGTAAACAGCCCCCGCAGCGTCGCCAGGTTCTTGCTCTGCTCGTTCACCATTCCCGTGTACTCGCGGAATATGTCGAACCTGCCCGTGCGCGTCGCGTGCTGGAGGCGGAACACCGTCTCCGGGTTGAACAGGTGATATTCCCCATCGCGCCGCCACTGATACTGGCCGCCCCACTCCAGCTCGTGCGCTCCGCCCGTCCGATCCGGATACGCCCGTCGGTGGTTGGTCAGCGATTCGATCGCGATCTCGTTCAGCCCCACCCCGCCGATGCGCGACACCGTCCTCGTGAAGTAGCGGTCCACGAACTCCTGCCCCAGCCCGATCGCCTCGAAGATCTGGGCCCCGCGGTAGGACTGCACGGTGGAGATGCCCATCTTGGACATCACCTTCACCACGCCCTTCTTGATCGCCTTCAGGTAGTTCTTGTGCGCGGTGTGCTCGTCCATCTCGGCATCGACGAAGCCTTCTTCCTTCAAGCGAGGCAGCGTGTCGAGCGCCAGGTACGGGTTGACTGCACCCGCCCCATAGCCGATGAGCAGGGCGACGTGGTGCACCTCTCGCGGCTCGCCCGTCTCCAGCACCAGCCCCACCTGCGTCCGCTTCTTCTCTCGGAGCAGGTGATTGTGCAGCCCCGCCACCGCCAGCAGGGCCGGGATGGGCGCTCGCTTTCCGTCCACGCCCCGGTCGGACAGGACCAGCACCTTCGTCCCCGCGTCGATGGCGTCGTCCGCCGCCTGGAAGAGCGCATCCATCGCCCGTTCCAGCCCGCCGGTACCCTCCTCCGCGGGGAACAGGATCGGCAGCACCGCCGTGCGGAAATGGGGGTCGTCCTTCAGCGCCTTGATCTGCGCCAGCTGCTCGTTATCGATCACCGGCGAATCCAGCTTCACCAGGTGAATATCGGAGAGGGCCGGGTCCAGCAGGTTCCCCTCTGGGCCGATCACCGTAGCCACGCTGGTCACCAGCTCTTCCCGGATCGCGTCCAGGGGGGGATTGGTCACCTGCGCGAAGAGCTGTTGGAAGTAGTTGTACAGCGGCTGCGCCCGATTAGAGAGCACGGCCACCGGTGTGTCCGTTCCCATCGACCCGACCGATTCTTCCCCGCTGTTCACCATCGGCCCGATGATGTACTTCAGGTCCTCGATCGTGTACCCGAACGCCATCTGCTGCGCCAGCAGCGCATCGCCCGTGGGAGAACGCTCCGCCTTCGCCGGTGCCATCTCCGTCAGCGGGTGAAGGTGCGTCTTCAGCCACTCCGCGTAGGGCTGCTCCCCCGCCAGGCTCATCTTTAGCTCCGTGTCGTCGATGATCCGGCCCTCTTCCAGGTTCACCAGGAACATCTTGCCCGGCTGCAGGCGGCCCTTGATCAGCACCCGCTCCGGCGCGATGGGCAGCACCCCCACTTCGGAGGCCATGATCACCAGGTCATCCTTCGTCACGTAGAAACGGGACGGGCGCAGGCCGTTGCGATCGAGGACCGCGCCGATCGTCTTGCCATCCGTAAACGCCACCGATGCCGGGCCGTCCCACGGCTCCACCACCGTGCTGTGGTACTCGTAAAACGCCTGCTTCTCCGCCGCCATCGATTCGTGTCCGCTCCAGGCCTCCGGGATCAGCATCATCATGGCGTGGGCGATCGGACGGCCGGAACGCACCAACAGCTCCAGCGCGTTGTCCAGGCAGGCCGTGTCGCTGCCCCGCTCGTCGATGACCGGCGTGATCTTGCTCACTTCGTCGAACAGCGGCGAATCGAACAGCGCCTCTCGCGCCGCCATCCAATTCAGGTTGCCCCGCAGCGTATTGATCTCCCCGTTGTGGGAAATCATCCGGTAGGGGTGCGCTAGCTTCCAGCTCGGGAACGTGTTCGTGCTAAAGCGGGAATGGAACATCGCCAGCGCGCTTACCATGCGCGGGTCACTCAGGTCCGGAAAGTAGGCCCGGAGCTGCGTCGCCGTCAGCATCCCCTTGTAGATCAGGGTGCGGCAGGACAGGCTGGGGAAGTAGAAGTAGCTCGCGTCCGCCATCCGGGAGCGATCGATCGCCTTCTCGAACCGCTTGCGAATAACGTACAGCGTCCGCTCGAAGTCATCGTCGTCCGCAATGCCCGCGCCCTGGCCGATGAACACGTGCGCCATCCGCGGCTCCACCGCCCGCGCCGATGGCCCCACGTCCGCGCCCTCCCCGTCCGTCGGCACGTCCCGCCATCCCAGCAGGTGCTGCCCCTCCTCCTCCACGATCGTAGCGAACCGCTGCATCGCCTCCCGGCGCGACTCCTCGTCCGGGGATGCGAACAGCAGCCCTACCCCGTAGTGCCCCGCCTCCGGCAGATTGATCTCCAGGCGCGCGCACTCAGAGCGGAAGAAGTCGTCCGGGATCTGGATCAGCAGCCCGGCCCCGTCGCCCGTGTTCACCTCGCAGCCGCAGGCGCCCCGATGGTTCAGGTTTTCCAGCGCCTGGAGCCCGTCCTGGATGATCTGGTGCGACTTCTTGCCTTTGAGCTGCACGATGAAGCCGACACCGCAGCTATCGTGCTCGTGCTGGGGGCTGTAAAGGCCAAAGGGACCGGGTTGCTCGCTCATACGCTCACCGGGACAAATAACAAATAAAAGATGAGAAACGGAAGGATCGCCAACGACGGCGATCCATTGACACCGATAGGCTACGTCAATCCCCTAGGAAGTCACCATAATAGCATATCTATCGCCCTCGTCTACCCGTCCCCGGGCGAACGCCCAAAACGCACGCCCCTACCAGATGCCCAGCTGCATCTTCACGTCGTCGCTCGCCATCGTCCGCGGATCCCATGGCGGGCTGAACGTGATCTGCACGTCCACCTCCTCCACGCCAGGCAGGTCGATCAGGGCGGCGTACGTCTGCCCGCCGATGACCGGCCCCAGCGGGCAGGCCGGGCTGGTCAGCGTCATCACCACCTTCACCGTCCCGTCCTCATCCGCCTTCACGTCGTACACCAGCCCCAGCTCAACGATGCTCATGTGCAGTTCCGGGTCCATCACCCCGGTCAGCCGCTCCATCATCTCTTCCCGCGTCGGCATCGTCTTCGTCTCACTCATTGCCGTCGTCCTTTCCTGGGGCGCTCGCCGCCCCTTCGCTCATCGCCTGCTGCAGCACGTTCCAGGAGAGCATGGCGCACTTCACCCGGGCGGGGAACTTCGCCACCCCCTGTAACGACTCGATGTCGCCGCTGTCATCCTGCGGGGGGGCGCTCCCCTCCGTCATCATCGCCCGGAACTGATCGATGCGTCCTCGCGCCTCCGCGAACGTCTTCCCCTTCACGTCCTCCGTCAGCATCGACGCCGAAGCCTGGCTGATGGAGCAGCCCCGTCCCCCGAACGCGATCTCCGCGATCCGGCCGTCCAGCCCCAGCCGCAGCTCCAGCCGAATCTCGTCCCCGCAAACCGGGTTCAGCCCCTCCGCGGACATCTCCGCGTGCTCAAGCCGTCCCTTGTTTCGCGGCTTCCGGTAGTGGTCCAGGATGATCTCCCGGTAGAGGTCATCCAGTTCAACATCCTGCGTGCTCACTTCGTCCGTGCCCCCGCCGCCTCCGCGGAGAAGAACCGCTCCGTCTCCCGCAACCCCTCTACCAGCGCGTCGATCTCTTCCAGTGTGTTGTAAATGTAGAAGCTGGCCCGCACCGTCGCCACCTGGCCCAGACGTCGCATCAGCGGCTGCGCGCAGTGGTGCCCCGCCCGCACTGCGATGCCGTGGCGGTCCAGCACCGTCCCCACGTCGTGCGGATGTAGCTCGCCGTAGTTGAAGGCGATCGCCGCCCCCCGGCGCTGCGGGTCCTTGGGCCCGTAGATGACAAGGCCATCCAGCGCGCCCAGCCGCTCCATCGCCGCCTGCGCCATCGCGATCTCGTGCTCACGCACCGCCCCCATCCCCATCCCCTCCAGGTAATCCAGCGCCGCATCGAACGCGATCACGTCGGCGATGTTGGGCGTGCCTGCCTCAAACTTCCAGGGCAGCTCTTTCCAGGTGGACGTTTGCTCTCCCACCAGCGAGATCATCTCTCCGCCGCCCATGAACGGCGGCATCGACTCCAGCATCGCTCGCCGCCCCCACAGCACGCCGACGCCGGTGGGGCCCAGCATCTTGTGGGCGGAGAAGGCGAAGAAATCGCAGTCCAGCGCCCGCACGTCGATCGGCATGTGCGGCGCGCTCTGCGCCCCGTCCACGATCATTACCGCCCCGGCGGCGTGCGCCCGTTGCGCCAGCTCCGTCACCGGGTTGATCGTGCCCAGCACGTTCGACATGTGGACGATGGAGACGATCTTCGTCCGCGGCCCGATCAGGTCGAAGTCTTCCCGCACAAGCTCACCCTCATCGTCCACCCGGATGAACTTCAGGGTGGCGCCCTTCTCCTGCGCCAGGATCTGCCACGGCACCAGGTTGGAGTGGTGCTCCATCTGGGTTAGCACGATCTCGTCGCCGCGCTCCACCCGCTGCCGGCCCAGCGTGTACGCCAGCAGATTGATCGATTCCGTCGTGTTGCGCGTGAAGATGATCTCTTCCGTCCCGTACGCGTTGATGAAGCGGGCCACGCGCGCGCGCGTGTTCTCGTACGCCTCCGTCCCCTCTTCGCTCAGCTGGTGAATGCCCCGGTGGATGTTCGCGTTGAAGTGCCGGTAATAGTGCGTCAGCGCGTCGATCACCTGGTTCGGCTTTTGCGTCGTCGCCGCGTTGTCCAGGTAGATCAGCGGCTTGCCGTGCACCTGCCGCGACAAGATGGGGAAGTCCTGGCGAATCCGTCCTACGTCCAACATGCCCTTACCCGATCTCCACGGCGATGGCACCGTTCTCTACCCGCACCGCGTATGTCCGCACCGGCCGCACCGGCGGCAGCGCCAGCACCTGCCCCGTTGTCACGTCGAAGCGGCCGCCGTGGCGCGGACACTCGATGGCGGTGCCGTCCAGCTCGCCCTGGTCCAGCGCCCCCCCGTCGTGCGTGCACACGTCGTCGATGGCGTAGAAGGCGCCGCCCACGTTGCACAGGGCGATGCGATGGCCCTCCGGCCGCACCACCATCACCTTGCCCTCCGCCAGCTCTTCCGTCGCCGCGACGGTCACGTACGGGCTCATGCCGCGCCTCCCCTGCCGATGAGGTGGATCTTTCGTTCGATCTCTTCCATCACCCGCGGCTCCACGATGGCCGGCATCCGGTCCAGCACCTGCTGCACGAACCCGTGTACGATCAGCCGCTCCGCTTCCGCCCGCGGCAGCCCCCGACACTGGAGATAGAACGCCTGGTCCTGATCGATGGGGCCGATGGTCGTGCCGTGGCTGCAACGCACGTCGTTCGCCAGGATCTCCAGCGCCGGGACCGGGTCGGCGGTCGTCCCTTTGGACAGCAGCAAGTTGCGATTCTCCTGGAAGGCGTCGCTCTTCTGCGCCTGCGGCTCAATGCGCACCATCCCGTTGGAGATGGACACGCCCCGGTCCTCCAGCGCCGTCTTGAACAGCAGCGTGCTCGTCGTGTGCGGCGCCCGGTGCAACTGTAGCGTATCCAGCTCGTAGTGCTGGTCCTCGTCCGGAAACAGCAGTCCCAACAGCTCGCCCTGTCCGCCCGAGGCCGCCAGGTCGCAGCCGACGCTCCCCTTGACCGTGCCGCCCCCCAGCCCGATCACCGCCAACGTCGCCCGCGCGTCCCGCCCCGAAACCGAGCGAATCTGCGGCAGCACGAACAGGTCGCGCCCCCAGCGCTGCAGGTCCACGAAGCGGACCTCCGCCCCGTCGCGCGCCAGCACCTCGATGATCGGCACGACAAGCGCGTAGCCCGTGTCCTCTGAATACGATTCAGCGATGACCGTGACGCGGCTCCCCTCCTCCGCGTACACCAGCACGTGGGGGAACGCCACCACGCCGCCGCTGGTCAGCTCCTGGCTGATGTAGACGGGCCGGGCCACGTCGGCCCCGCGCGGCACGTACACCACCACGCCGCCATCGCCGAAGGCGGCGTGCAGCGCAGCGAACTTGTTTCCCTTCGCCGGCACCGCTTCCGTCATGTAGCCCCGCTCCAGCACACCGGGAATCTGCCGGAGCGCCTCGGTAAAGGGAAGCACCTGCACCCCCTGAGCCTCCGCCTCCGCGCAGACCATCTGCGCCGTCACCCGCCCGTCCACCAGCCGCAGTGCCGCGCCCAGCGCGACGTCTTCCGCCAGCGGTGCCAGACGCCCTTTCGCGGGCGCGATGCCGCTTTCGCCCGGCAGCGCCACCTCCTCCAGGCGGATGCCCGTCGGATCGGTGCGTCGCCACTCCAATTGCGTCTCGCGGTCCGGCAGCGGCAGGCGCTCCCAGGCGCGCCAGGCCAGCAGCCGGCGCTCCCGCAGCCAGCCCGGCTCGTTGTTGCGGCTCACCAGCTCCAGCACGTCCTGCTCGCTCAATCGCGATACCGGTACGCCGGCGGTCACATTCATCGTCGTCTCGTCCCTATGCCCCCGAAAGGAAGGGCGCCCGCGGCGCCCTCCGTGGTTTGCGTCGCTTAGCTGGCCTACCCGATGGAGCCTTCCAGCTGGAGCTCGATCAGGCGGTTCAGCTCCACCGCGTACTCCATCGGCAACTCCTTCGCGATCGGCTCGATAAAGCCGTTCACGATCATCTTCACCGCCGCATCTTCGGTCAGGCCACGGCTGCGCAGGTAGAACAGCTGATCCTCGCCCACCTTGCTTACCGTCGCCTCGTGCTCGATGCGTACGTTTTCTTCGGCGATCTCCATGACGGGGTAGGTGTCGGAGCGGCACTCATCGTCCAGCAGCAGCGCGTCACAGCGCACGCTAGACTTCACGTTCTCCGCGCCCGGGTATACCTTCACCAGCCCGCGATAGGTCGTCCGCCCGTTCCCCTTGCTGATCGATTTCGATGTGATCAGCGAGGTCGTGTTCGATGCCGCGTGCACCACCTTGCCCCCCGCGTCCTGGTGCTGACCATTGCCCGCCCACGCGATCGAGAGGATCTCGCCGTGAGCGCCCGGCTCCATCAGGTACACGCTCGGGTACTTCATCGTCAGCTTGCTGCCCAGGTTGCCGTCCACCCATTCCATCGTCGCGTTCTTGTAGGCGGCGGCGCGCTTGGTCACCAGGTTGTACACGTTGTTGGACCAGTTCTGGATCGTCGTGTAGCGGACCCGTGCCCCTTCCTTCACGATTATCTCTACCACCGCGCTGTGCAGCGAGTCCGTGCTGTACGTCGGAGCGGTGCAGCCCTCCACGTAGTGGACGAAGCTCCCCTTCTCCGCGATGATCAGCGTCCGCTCAAACTGCCCCATGTTCTCCGAGTTGATCCGGAAGTAGGCCTGCAGCGGGATGTCCACCCGTACGCCCTCCGGTACGTAGACGAAGCTGCCGCCGCTCCACACCGCGCTGTTCAGCGCCGCGAACTTGTTGTCCGCCGATGGGATGATCGTGCCGAAGTACTGCTTCACGATGTCCGGGTATTCCCGCAGCGCGGAGTCCATATCCGTGAAGATCACACCCTGCTTCTGCAGGTCTTCCCTGATGTTGTGGTACACGACCTCGGAATCGTACTGCGCCCCCACCCCGGCCAGCAGCGACCTCCGCTCCGCCTCAGGGATGCCCAGCTTCTCGAACGTATCCTTGATGTACTCCGGAATGTCTTCCCAGGTGTCGCCCTGGCGTTCCGCCGCCCGCACGTAGTAGTAGATGTTGTCGAAGTCGATGCCGTCCAGCTGCCCCGCAGCCCACAGCGGCATCGACTTCGATTCGAAGATCTTGAGCGCCCGCAGCCGGTACTCCCGCATCCACTCCGGCTCGTTCTTCATCGCGGAGATCTGCTCTACGCCGCGCTTGCTCAGGCCCTTCTCCGACTTGAAGAACGCCTTCTCGTCGTCGTGGAAGCCCCACTTGTAGTTCTCCGGGATCGCCAGTTCCTGCGCCTTCGCGCCCGGCTTGCGTTCCGTCGTCATCGTCGTTGTCCTTCCGTGGGGTCGCCGGTCAGGCCGGCTCCGCCACCTGTAGCTCGCTGATAAGGGGGTCGTACCCCGTCTTCTCCAGCTCTTTCATCAGCTCCGGCCCGCCCGTCCGCACGATGCGCCCCTGGTACAGCACGTGCACGAACTGGGGCAGGATGTAGTCCAGCAACCGCTGGTAGTGCGTGATCACCAGCGCCGCCCGGTCCGGCGCCACCATCAGGGCGTTGACGCCCTCCGCTACCGTCCGCAGCGCGTCGATGTCCAGCCCGGAGTCCGTCTCGTCCATGATAGCGAAGTGGGGCCGCAGGATCGCCATCTGCAGAACCTCTGCCCGCTTCTTCTCGCCCCCGGAAAAGCCGTCGTTCACGTACCGTCGTGCGAACGATTCGTCCACCTTGAGCAGCTCCATCGCTTCCTTCAGCCGCACCCGAAAATCCCGTACCGGCACCTCCTGCTCGCTCACCGCGTTCAACGCCGTGCGCAGGAAGTTCACCATCGTCACCCCCGGGATCGCCGTCGGGTACTGGAACGCCAGGAAAATCCCCCGGCGCGCCCGCTCGTCCGGCGGCAGGTGCGTAATGTCCTTGCCCCGGTACAGCACCCGCCCCCGCGTTACCGTGTAGCTGGGGTGGCCCATCAACGTGTTGGCCAGCGTTGTCTTGCCGGAGCCGTTCGGTCCCATCATGGCGTGAATCTCGCCGTCGTTGATGCGCAGGTCCACCCCTTTCAGGATCTCCTGCCCCCCAACGCTGGCGTGCAAGTCCTCGATCACGAAGACCGGTTCTGGCGTTGCCATCAGTTTATCCCGACCCCCATCTTCGGCCCGCTCCCCGCGCTCGCGGCTTCCGGGCGGACCACGTATTCACAGCGCACTTTCCCGTCCACCAGCCGCCCCACCTGCTCCACCGGCACCCCCAGCAGCGATTCGATGATCTCGCGGTCCATGCTGCAGGTCGCGTGCCCGGAGACGGCGGCCACCTTGCGGTACGGGCAGGTTGCGTTCGTCAGTACGTAGCCCCCCTCCGTCCGCGCCCAGCCGCTGAGGATGCCTTCCTCACGCAGCACCGTGGTCAATTCTTCCACCCGCCGGTCTAGGTCTCCCCCCGTCACCTGGCTGCGGTGCTCTTCCACGATCCGTTGCCCCACCCCGTGCAGCACCGCTCCCAGCAGCGTCTCCCCCCCCATGCCGATCCGCTCCGTGGGGACGGCGGCGACCTCCCGGACGAACCGCTCCGTCAGCCGCTCATAGCGCGCCCGCCGAGTTTCCGCTTCCTCCGTCGGCAGGTACACGTGCAGCGGGCGACCCATCTCCTGGTGCAGCAGTTCAACCCGCACCAGCCCGTCCTCCCGCAGCCGATCGAGGTGGCGGCGCAGCCCCCCTGGCGTCAGCCGTAGCTCCGCCGCAAGCTCCGCAACCGTTACCCGGCCGCGTTCCACGATGAAGTTTAGCGCCTGTACCCGCGTGCTTTCCTGTTCCATAGTGCATTCATCATAGTCCGGTCCAGGGGACCCGTCAAACTTTTATCACAGTTATGCGTGTAAAGTCGCCAGGCCCCGTTGTGCTACACTTCACCGCGTGTGGCTCGCCTCGTGGCGACCCCCTCACCTGATGAACGACGCACTTATCGTTACGCCCGCCCGTTTGCTCGCCGTACTGGCGCTGGTGCTCCTCAACGGTTTCTTCGTCGCCGCCGAATTTGCTCTCGTCTCCCTGCGCCGCACCCGCGTGGAAACACTTGTGGAAGAGGGCCGCAGCGGTGCCGGCGCCGTTCAACGGGCCATCGCCAATCTCGATCATTCCATCGCCGCCACTCAGCTCGGCATCACCATGGCCTCCCTCGCCCTCGGCTGGATCGGGGAGCCCGCTCTCGCCCAACTGATCGAGCCGGCCCTCCACGGTATCCTGCCCGAGGAAACGATCGGCATCACCTCGCACGGCGTCGCCTTCGTCATCGCCTTCGGCATCATCACCGCCCTCCATATCGTTTTCGGTGAGCTTGGCCCCAAGACGCTCGCCCTCCAGCGCACCGAATCAACCGTCCTCGCCGTCGCCCGGCCGTTGGAGTGGTTCTCCGCCGTCTTCCGCCCCGCCATCTGGCTCCTCAACGGCGGTGGCCGTCTGGCCGTGAGCTTCCTCGGCCTCCGCCCCGCTACCGAAGCCGAGCTTGTCCACTCCGTGCAGGAGCTGCGCATGCTCGTGCAGGAAAGCGGCGCCGCCGGCGCGCTCGATGTCCTGGAGCACCGCATCGTCGGCCGGGCGCTCGATTTCAGCCGCTACGCAGCCCACCAGGCCATGGTCCCCCGCACCGAAGTCGTCGCCGTCCCCGCCGACATGCCGTTCGACCAGCTCGCCGCCTTCGTCGTCGTGCAGGGCCACGCCCGCTACCCCGTCTATATCGATTCCCTGGACAACATCATCGGCGTTCTCCACGTCACGGAAATCCTCAGCGCCAGCGTGCGCGGGACCGGCGCCGGCCGGGAGGCGCGCCACTTCATCCGGCCCGCCCTCATCGCCCCGGAGACCGTCCCCCTCGATGACATGCTGGAGCAGATGCGGCTGCGCCGTACCGAGATGGCCATCCTCATCGATGAGTATGGCGGCACCTCCGGCATCGTCACCATGTTCGACCTGATGGAGCGCGTCTTCGGCGAAATCACGATGGAGTACGGCCTGCCCGCCATCCAGACCCTGCCCAATGGCTCCGCCCTCCTCTCCGGCCTCGCCCTCATCTCCGATATCAATGCCCACTTCGACCTCGATCTCTCGGAGGAGGAGTACGACACCATCGGCGGCTACGTCTTCGGGCTCATCGGCCGCAAGCCGGAGGTGGGCGATGAGGTGCCGGTGGGCGGCTACCTCGCCATCGTCGTCGCCCTCGATGGCCTCCGCATCGACCGCATCCGCCTCGTCCCCCTGCCCGGGCCTGCCGTGGTCGGCGAAGCGAAGGCGGCGGAGGGCTAGGTGCCGTTACGCACTGCCTTTACGCGCCGAAGGCGGCTAGGGGGTAGTGGACAAGCGTTAGTTAGCAACATCGCCGAACAGATCAAGTTGCGCGGCATCGCTTTCTACGGACTTAATCGTATAATCAACCTCCGGCGTGGTATTGACTGTCTCAAGCTTTCCCTTTGAAAACTCCAACAGGGCGTGTCGCGGGTCTAGAAGATCGAAGTCGCGCTGGATTTTGTTAAAAATGCCGATCCCGTCGTCGTAAACTAGAATAGCCACCTTCGCGGCATCGCGAGTGATGATGATCGTCATGCGCTCAGCCTCCGAATGGTCAATCACGTTGTTGACCATCTCAGTCACGCCGTAGTTGCAGGCCCCCGTGCATGACGAGAGGCGTGGCCGGATCAGGGAGCGCGGTCATCGGCGGGGTGAAGTGAAGCGGGAACGAAGCGTGAGCACACCGTACATCGCGCCCGCCGCCATCGCCGCGACGGCGTACATCATCCACGTCGCTGCGCCGATGTCTTTCGTCGTGGGCTGCCGCCAGGAGGGTTGGCCAAGCTCGTACGCGCCCGGCTTCTTAAGGCGCGTCCCCAGCGCGCCGGACATCGCGCTCATCGTCCACCCCGCGTTCGGGCTCGCCGTGCGTCCGTGCTGCTCCCCCATTGTGCGGAGCGCTTCTCCCGCGTTCTGGCGGCAGAGCATGGCAGCCAACACTATCAGCCCCCCGCCGATGCGTGCCGGGACGAAGTTGAGCAGGTCATCCAGCCGCGCCGAAGCCCAGCCCACATAGCGGCGTCGCTCATCCCGATAGCCAAGGCGGGAGTCCAGCGTGTTCACGGCGCGGTAGAAGAACGCCGCCGGCATCCCGCCGATGGCGTAATAAAACCACGGAGCCAGGAACGAATCGGTCGTGTTCTCCGCCAGCGACTCGATCGCCGCGGAGGCGATCTGTCCAGGGGTCAGGCCTTCCGTCGGGCGGGACACCAGGCCACGCACGGCCTCGCGCGCCCCGTCCATATCCTCATCCTGGAGTGCGTGCTTCACCCGGGATGCCGCGCCGTCCAGCGCCCGTACGGCAAAGGTCGTTTTCAGCAGGGCGCCGCTCACGGCCGTGCCTTCTGCCTGCCCCTGACCGTACGCCCTGCGCTGCGCTTTCATCGCTAGCCACGTGTACAACGTGGGGACGGCCGCCGCCACGCCGATGCCATACGCCAGTTGTCGCTTCTTCCCGCTACGCGGTGCCAGCCGTTCCAGCAGCCAGATCGTCCGGCCCATCCAGTTCACCGGATGGATCGCGTTCGGCGCTTCCCCGCCCAGCTCGAACATGAGCGCCGTCAGGAACTCGCGCGGGGAGGACGCCGTCGCCCCCAGGCGCACTCCGGGCAGGGACGGCGCGCTCCCGTCCCTGCCGGGAACACGGATCAGTCGGCGTGCCCGTTGCGCCACCTGGACCATCGGATGCGCCTCCTGCTCGGATGTGGTCGCGGCCGTCAGTATACGGCGACCACGGCCGCCGCGCTCACTCCGCCAGCGCTGTCCCGGCCCCGGCAAGCAGCTTGGCGGTCGCCTCCCGGGCGCAGCCCCGGATCAGGGACGCCAGCGTGCTCGCCTTTTCCGCATACGCCCGCAGCGGCCCCCGCATCGTCACCCCCACGGCCAGGCCCGATGATACGCCCGCCGCCGCATCGTGCGGCCCCATCGCCTCGGCGCGGCCCTCCGCCGCTGAAACCAGCGCATCTATCAGCGCCCCAGGAAGGAGCTGCGCGTCCACCAGCACGATCAGCACCGGCCTTCCCGGCTCCGCCCACGGAAGGGCGACGGCCAGCACGGCGATCCCGTCCCGCTCCTCCTCCACCACCCGCACGACCCCCACGCCGCCGTGGGCCAGCATCCCCACAAACGGCTGCAACACGCCCTGCGTCGCCGCCCGCTGTTCGATGAAGGCGAGCAGGTCCCGACCCGCTTCCCGGTCTGGCTCCACGCAGAAAAACCGCCGCGCCCGCACGGAGCCGCCCCCGTAAGGCGCCGACGACACCACCGCCAGCGCCGCGCCTGCCTCCAGCAGCAGATGCCCCGGCACGATCAGCAGCCGCGCCCCCGGGAAGGAGAGCGGGACCTCCCCCTGCTCCGGCCCTGCTTCTGCCGCCATCAAAACTCGATGCCCGGCTGGGCGCGCAGCCCCTCCGTGCGGAAGGGATGCTTGATCTCGCGCATCTCCGTCACCAGGTCGGCGAAATCGATCAGCTCCTGCGGCGCGTCCCGGCCCGTGATCACCACGTGCAGCCCCGCCGGCCGGTTCTTCAACGTCTCGATCACCTCGGCGATGGGCAGCCACCCGTAAACCAGTGGATAGGTCAGCTCATCCATGATCACCAGGTCGTACTCGTCACTGGCGATCTTCTCCTTGCATAGCTCCCAGCACTCCCGCGCCAGCGCCTTGTCCTTTTCGATGTCCTTGGACAGCCAGGTGAACCCGTCGCCCAGCGGCGTCAACTCGATGCCCATCTTCTTCGCCGCCCGGTTCTCCCCGTAATTTCCCGTGCTCGCCTTGATGAACTGGAGCACGCACATATTCCAGCCTCGCCCCCAGGCCCGCGTCATCAGCCCCAGCGCCGCCGTCGTCTTCCCCTTACCCTGGCCGGTGTTGACGATGACCAGCCCGTGCCGTTTGCTCCGTTCCTCCGTCATCGTTCCTCCTGCCCCGCCGCCAACTGCGAAGCGGACGCGACCGACGGCTCTTGCGTCGCTGCCGCCCCGCCGCTCTCACCCGGCTGCCGCTCCTCCTCACCTAGGTGGGTCTTGCGCAGCGGCACTTCCTTCAGGAAGCAGGCGGCGATGAACGCCAGCACCGAGATCGCCGCCGCCAGCCCGAACAGCCCGGCGATCGATTCCGCCATCGCCACCCGCAGCCCGCTCAGCGCCATCTGGAACGTCTCGATACCGCCGCTGCCCAGCCCCTCATAGGCCTCGCGTACGCGCTGTATCCCCAGCGGGCTCAGCAGCACCTCCGGATCGCTGATTCGGGTGAGGATCGTCGGCGGCGTGTTGGCGCGTACCTCGTCGCTCAAGTGTTGCGGCACGGCCAGTGCCAACCGCGTCGTCAGCACGCTGCCCATAATCGCCACCCCCACCGTCGAGCCCACCGAGCGGAAGAACTGGATCGACGAAGTGGCCACACCAAGGTAGCGGTAGGGCAGCACGTTCTGCGTCGCCACCAGGTAGATCGGCATGCCCACGCCGATGCCTAGCCCGACCAGCGTCATGCGCCACATCAGCGCCGGTATCGTCGTGCTCGCGTCGATCCCCACCAGCAGCCACAGCGCCACCGGCACCGCCGCCGCCCCGGCCACCGCTATCGCCTTGTACCGCCCCGTGCGGGAGACGAGCTGCCCGGACAGCGTCCCGCCGGAGATCATCCCGGCGCTCATCGGGATCATCGCCAGGCCCGCCCGCGTCGGCGAAAGCCCCTCCACCGCCTGCAGGAACAGCGGCAGGTACACCGCCGCCCCGAACATCGCCACGCTGGAAACCAGCGCCACCACGATCGAGACCGTGTAGACGGAGTTCTTAAACAGCGCCAGCGGCACGATCGGCTCCGCCGCCCGCCGCTCCACCAGCAGGAACAGCGCCAGCATCGCCGCTGAGAGCGCCAGCTGCAGGTTCATCCGCAGCGACCACCAGTCGTAACGATCTCCCACCCACACAAACGTCAGCAGCAGCGGCACCGTCCAGCACAGCAGGGCCGCCACCCCCAGGTAATCGATCGATCGCTTCACCCCCGTCGCCCGCGTCCACGGCAGGTAGGCGACGATCATCGCCAGTGCCGCCAACCCCACGGGGATGTTGACATAAAATACCATGCGCCAGGAGACCTGCTCCGTCAGGAACCCCCCCAGCAGAGGACCGGAGACGGAGGCGATCCCGAACGTGCCGCCGATGATCCCCTGCCACTTCCCCCGTTCCGCCGGCGGGAATACGTCGCCGATGACCGAGAAGGCGTTCGCCATCAGCACGCCGCCGCCCAGCCCCTGGATCCCCCGGAAGACCACCAGTTGCAGCATCGATTGGGACAGCCCCGCCAGCACCGATGCGACAAGGAACAGGATGATTCCGCCCACCTGGAACGGCTTCCGCCCGTAAATATCGGAAAGCTTGCCGAACACCGGCACGGAGACGGTGGAGGCCAGCAGGTAGGCCGTCACCACCCAGCTGTAGTACTCCAGACCCCCCAGCGATGCGATGATCCGCGGCATCGCCGTCGCCACGATCGTCTGGTCCAGCGCCGCCAGGAGAAGGCCCAGCATGACGCCCGCCATGATCAGGGCCTTCTGGCGTGTTGAAAGCTCGAAGATCATGCCCTGGCCCCTTTCGCGCCGGCAACTGGCCCCCCGGCTCCCGCCGCTATCGCCGTCCAGCGTAGCTCGCCCCGCCACCGGCGACAAGCGTACCGCTAGTCTGCTGGACGAATGCCCTACGCGGCGTATGCGGCATTCATGGAATTCGCAAAACTCGTGCCGGAACTCTACTGCTCCGAGATCGAACAGAGCCTGGCCTTCTATGTCGGCACCTTGGGCTTCGTCGTCGTATACGCGCGGCCAGAGGAACGGTTCGCCTTTCTGGAGCGCGAAGGCGCCCAGATCATGATTGAGCAGCCGACCGAACGAACGTTGCTCGCCGCCGAGTTCGTCCATCCTTTCGGCCGCGGCATCAACCTCCAGATCGAGGTCAGCGACGTTGTGTCGCTTTACGCCATCGTCCAGGCAGCCGCTTCGCTAATCAACCTCCCCTTGGAAGACAAGTGGTATCGCCGCGACGCCGAGCTCATGGGTAACCGGCAGTTCGTGGTGCAGGATCCGGACGGCTATCTCCTGCGCTTCTTTCAGGACCTCGGGGCGAAACCAGCGACTCATCGCTAACGCCTTGCCCCGAACCACCGGCAGGCGCTATCGTTTCACCAGGATCGGAACGGGGGAGAACCATGCTCTCAAACGTCGATATTCGCCGGCGCATCACCGCGGGAGAGATCGGGATCGACCCGCCCCCGCCGGACTCCGCCTACGGCGGCGCTTCCGTCGATCTCACCCTCTCCCGCAACATCCGCGTGATCAACCCCTCCCGCGTCACCTTTATCGATTTCGCCCGCGTCCATAACGACCCCAGCTACCTGCTCTCCATCACCGATTTCGTCGACCTCACCGATGGCGAGCCCCTCATCCTCCACCCCGGCCGTGTCGTTATCTGCTCCACCGTGGAGCGCCTGCGCGTCCCCGCCGATCTCTGCGCCGAGCTGCACGGCCGCAGCAGCCTCGCCCGCCTCGGCGTCCTCCCCCACACCGCCGGCAAGGTCGATCCCGGCTGGGACGGCACCCTCACTCTGGAGGTGAGCAACCTGGGCGAGATCCCCGTCGCCCTCTACCCCGGCGAAGCCGTCTGCCAGGTGGTCTTTCACGAGCTGAGCAGCCCCGCCGATCTCTCTCGCGGCGTCTCCCGCTACCAGGGCCAGGTCGGCCCCACCCTTGCCCGTCCCCCCTCCGGCGGTGAAGCCTGACTCGCCCGCCACTTTCGCGCCGTGGTCGTCATAAAACGCTTTTCCCATCGTGGCCCGGCGCGGTACCTTCCCCATAACGCGTGCCCCGATACGCCCGCTCCCGGAGGCAGCATGGAAGCGCCCAACCCCGCCACCGACAACGGCCCCCCCACCCGCGATGACCCCGCGCTCCGCCTCGCCGATTACCAGCGCGATGTCCACCGCACCGCCGTCGAGCACGGCTGGTGGGACGTCGAGCGTCCCGTCCTGGAAGCGATCGTCCTCATCCACGCCGAACTGTCGGAGGCCGTGGAGGACTACCGGAAGCTCGATGGTCCCCTCACTAGGGTCTACCGGGACGAGTCCGGCAAGATCGAAGGCTTCGGTGTCGAGCTGGCTGACGCCATCATCCGCATCCTCGACCTCTGCGAACACCTCGGCATCGATATGGAAGCGCTCCTGCTGGAGAAGAACGCCTACAACCGCACCCGCCCCTACCGCCACGGAGGCAGAAAAGCATGACCGTCGAGCTCGTCGGCCAGCTCGGCGATGATCTCGCCATCGTCAACGCCGCCCGCGTCTCCTACGGCAAAACCGTCGAACAGATCAGCGAGCGCGATATCGGCCTGATCCGCTTCCTCGCCCGGGAGCGCCACGGCACCCCCTTTGAGCACGTCGTCTTCAGCTTCCGCGTCCGCACCTCCATCGCCGTCTCCCGGGAGTGGTTCCGCCACCGCATCGGCTCCTTCAACGAGATCAGCACCCGCTACGTCGAGTTCAGCGATGACTTCTTCCTTCCCCCGTTGGAGAACTTCCGCCGCCAGGTGGGCAAGCCCGGCGCCTACAGCTTCGAGCCCATGGACGCCGCCGAAAGCGCGACCGCCCGGGAGGCCATGCGCGCCGCCTATGACCGCGCCTACGGAGCCTACAAAGAACTGCTGGACATGGGCGTCGCCAAGGAGCTCGCCCGCGACGTCCTCCCGCTCGGCACCATGACCGAGTTCGTCTGGACGGTGAACTTCCGCTCCGTCACCAACTTCCTCAGCCTGCGCACCGCCCCCGCCGCCCTACTGGAAATACAGCAGGAGGCGCGCCAGGTGGAAGCGCTGGTCAAGGCCGCCGTCCCCTACGCCTACGCTGCCTGGGAGGAGGGCGGCCGGGCCTCCCTCTGAGTTCGGCCGGCCAGTTCCGGAAGGTGGCCTTTGGAGACGATCCTATCGATTTCCGCGCTGGTACGGGCAATCACGCAGTCCCGCTTACCTCCCGCGATGCGAACGAAGATCGTCGCGATCGACGGACGAAGCGGCGCCGGAAAGAGCACACTCGCGGAACGAATAGCGTCTGCGCGAGGTGACGCACCCATCGTCCACACCGATGACTTCGCAAGCTGGGAGAATCCGTTCGACTGGTGGCCTCAGCTCACTGAGCGGGTCTTACGCCCGCTCTTCGAATGAAGACGCGTGGTCTACCGGCGCTTCGACTGGAACACCCGTGACCGCGGCGAAACGCTGGAGATTGAAGGCTCTCCAGAGTTTGTCGATTTAGAGGGCGTCAGCTCTAGCCGATTAGCCTTCGACCCCTATCTCGCGTTTCGCATCTGGGTGGAAGCACCCGCCGAAGTTAGGCTTGCCCGGGGCCTGGAGCGCGATGGAATCGCCATGGAGTCGCAGTGCCGTAAATGGATGAAAGAAGAGGACGCATGGATTGCGTCAGAGGGCCCGATAGTACGGGCAAATCTTGTTGTTTCGGGGGCGCCTCGGATTTCGTACGACCCCTCCAGTGAGATAGTGCTGCTGGATTCGCACGGCACCGGTTAGCCTGTCATTGCGAGGGCGCAGCCCGAAGCGATCTCGCCTCTGGAGCCACATTGCCCTGACTCGGATCGACCGTGGAGTGCCGCTAGACGCAAAGGGGGAGTGGCGCGTGCCACTCCCCCTCAGTCATGCCCTGTCGGTGAAAACGCTACGCCATCGCGTTGATGATGACGAGCAAAACGACCAACAGAACCACCCCAGCAATGATCGTGCCCCTCAGGGTGTCAAGCGGATTCATCTTCATCTTCATCGTTATCTCTCCTCTTCAGTGCCGCTCAGGACCAGATGCTGCTCAGGTGCCCGGAGGCCACCATGAAGAACAGCATGGGGATAGAGAGCATGACGTTGGTCCGGGAGGCCAGGAACGCCATGCGCGCCCACTTCGCCTGGTCCGGCGGCGCCGCCGCCCCCTGCGTTGCCGTCGCTGTCGTCGCGGCGATGATCTTCTTCTGGTTTGGCCAGATGACTCCCCACACGTTCAGCAGCATGATGATGCCGATGCCGCCGCCCACCGCGATCGACTTGAACGCGTCCGTATCGTAGTAGCTCGTGTCGAAGTCGTTCTGCAACTGGGCTTCCCGCACAACGATCCAGAGGATCCCGAATACCACCGTCGCCAGCGCCGCCCAGCGGAAGAAGAACAGCGCCCGCGATGCCAGGTGCTGCACCGCGTTCATCCGCGCCGGCGCCTCCATCTTACCGAAGGCCTGCCCCTGCACCAGGTTGAAGTAATACAGCAACCCGATCCACGTAATCCCCGCAATGATATGCAAGAACCGAAGAACGGCCAGCCATTCGTCGTACATGTTCGCTCCTCTGCTGAAAAACAAGACCCGTGCGGCCCGCGTGACCCCCGGAGATCGTTCAGCACCCTGCCCTGAGGATCGCGGCGAAGCCTAGATACGAGCGGATGCTAGCACCGGCAGCCAGCACTGTCAAACGCATGAGCCGTTTATCGCCTTGACACCATAACGGGTAGAGGTACACTGTCCGCAATGGTGAGTTTACGCTCACAACAGTTGCGTAAGCGCAGAAAGGAATCCCATGGCACGCTATTACAAGGTCATCTCCGGGGACGGGCACGTTGAAACCCCGCCGGAATCCTGGGTCAAGTACGTCCCCACGAAGTACCAGGACCGCGCCCCCCGGCTGATCAAGCTCTCCGAAGGCGGCGAAGGCTGGATCGTTGAGGGGCAGCCGCTCCTCCACAACGGCCAGAACATCACCGGCGCCAAAACACTGGCCCCCAACGCCACTACCGCCCCCATGCTCCTGCGCAACGATTCCTACTTTAACAAGGACGGCACCGCCGCCCCCGGCGCCGGCAACGCCGCCCAGCGGCTGCGTGAGCAGGACCAGGACGGCATCGATGCGGAAGTTCTCTTCCCCCCCGTCTTCGCCACCCGCTTCATTGAGGGCATCAACGACAAGCAGGCCTATCTCTCCATGGTGCAGGCCTACAACACCTTCCTGGGCCAGGACTTCTGCTCCTACGCCCCGGACCGCCTCATCGGCAACGGCATCATCCCCGTCACCGGCATCGGCGATGCCATCGCGGAGATGAAGCGCTGCAAGGAGCTGGGCATCAAGTCCGTCAGCTTCCATCAGTTCCCCAACGGCACCCCCATGGCCAACCCCAGGGAAGACGACATGTTCTGGGACAAGGCGTTGGAGTGGAACATGGCCCTCTCCCCCCACGGCGGCTTCGGCGGCAACTTCGGCGCCGCCGGCGCACCCCCGGTCGCTGCCGGCACCGGTGGCATTCAGTTCCCCCAGGCCATCATGCAGCGGGCGCAGGGGCCGGTCTACGGCATGGTCCACCTCATGGTGAACGGCACCCTGGACCGCTTCCCTAAGCTCCGCATCTACCTCGCCGAAACCAACGTCAGCTGGATGCCCTGGTCCCTCTTCGCCCTGGACGACAGCTACAAAATGTTCAACCAGGCGTTCGACCAGAAGCTCAAGATGCTCCCCTCGGAGTACGTGCGCAAGCATTTCCTCTTCAGCTTCATCCGGGATGTCCTCGCCATGAAGATGCGGGACTACGTCCCGGTCGACAACCTCATGTGGGGCAGTGACTTCCCCCACTCCGTCGGCTCCTTCCCCCACTCCCAGGAGTGGATCGACGTCATTTTTGAGGGCGTCCCCGCCGACATCCGCAAGAAGGTGCTTCTCGATGTCCCCGCTGAGTACTTCGGCCTGGACACCAGCAAGCCCATCACGGAGACGGCATCGGTCGAGAAAGCGCTCGCCCGCTAACGTCGTCCTCCCCATTCGGATCGGCAAGGGGGCGTGGCCACGGCCACGCCCCCTTCCTGTTCCCGCCTTGACAGGACGGAAACCGGCTCGATAATGACCGCATCGACGCCGGCAGGGTCCGGGGAACAGAAGGCCCCATGCATACCTACCAGCTCATCTCCGCCGATAGCCACCTGGAAACGCCCCCGGAAGCGTGGCAACAGTACCTCCCCGCCCGCCACCACGATTCCCTCCCCCGCCTCCAACCCCTCCCGGAAGGCGGCGAAGGCTGGCTCATGAGCGGCCGGGCCCTCCCCGTCAACGGGCGCAGCACCGGCATCGCTATGTTCTTCCGCACCACCACCGGCCCGGAGGGCGCCCTCGCCTTCCCCCGCGCCCGGTTCTACACAGCGGAGGGTCAGCCCGCCGCCGGCTCCGGCCCTCCCGCCCAGCGCCTGGGGGAGCAGGACGCCGATGGCGTCGATGCGGAAGTGCTCTTCCCCGGGCTCTTCATCGCCCGCCTGGCTGAAGTCACCGCAGGGGAAGCGGAGTTTCACCTTGCCCTCGTCCAGGCCTACAACACCCACCTCGCCCAATACTGCTCCGCCGCCCCGGATCGCCTCATCGGCAGCGCCATCGTCCCCATGACCGGCATTGACGATGCAGTGGCGGAGCTCCACCGCTGCCACGAACTGGGGCTGCGCTCCGTCAGCTTCCGTCAGTTCCCCGCTGGCGGTGGCGCGCCCACGGCGGAGGACGACCGATTCTGGGACGCCGCCCTCACCCGCCAAATGGCACTCTCCCCTCACGGCATGTTCGGCGATTACACTCCCCCCAACCTCCCCGCGCGGGCCGCCGACCAGGACCTCGCCACCGCGATCAGCCGGCGAACCCAGGCCCCCCTCTTCAGCATTGCTCGCATGATCACCGACGGCACGTTCGACCGCTTCCCCGCCCTCCGCATCTACGCGGCGGAGGTCAACGCCAGCTGGATGCCCTGGGCGCTCTACCGCTTCGACGATAACTACAACCGGGTCAAGGACGATTTCCTTCAGCTACGCATGACCCCGGCGGAATACCTGCGCACCCATTTCCGCTTCGGCTTCGTCCAGGACCCCATGGCCCTGAGGGTCAGGGAACACCTCCCTGCCGAGATCCTGCTCTGGGGCTCCGACTTCCCCCACGTGTATGAGACCGGGCCCAGCGCCCAGGCCTGGCTGGAAGTGCTGTTTGAGGGCGTGCCCGATGATCTCCGCCGCCGCATCACCCTGGAAAACGCCCTCAGCCACTTCCATCTGGACCCGGACCGCGCCCTCACCGAAACAGCGCCCTTATTCCCCTGACCCCCCCCGCACCAGAAAACCCCCGAACGGCACCCGCCCATCGGTCCATATGGCCTTATCGCCTCTTGCCGCAGGGGAATTCAATAAGGTGAAGAGGAGGCCTCCCATGAAACGTCTGCTCATCACGCTCGATGGATCGCCGCAGAGCGAAGCCGTGCTCCCCATCGCCGCCGATCTCGCCCGGGCCACCGGCGCCGAAGTTCATCTTCTTCGCGTCGTCGAACTCCCCAGCGGAACGCGGGAGCATGTCCCCCCGCGCGAACCGATGCGGGCCGGGCTTCCCGATAACGACGCCGGCTCCATGATCGTCGTCGCCCGCCTCAGTGACGGCATGTCGGAAGAACTGGTGGAGCGTCGCGATCAGGCCATCGCCCGCCTGGAGGATGAGACCAAGGGCTACCTGGCCCAGCTCGCCGCCAACCTGGGCGTGCCCAACGTGCAGCAACACGTCCGTTTCAATGACTCTCCCGCCAACGCCATCCTGGCCGCCGCCAAGGAGCTGGTCCCGGACCTCATCGCCATGTCCACCCACGGCCGCGGCGCCGTCGCCACGGCGATCCAGGGCAGCGTCGCCACGGCCGTCCTGCGCAGCGGTGTCGCGCCGGTCCTGCTTGTCCGGCCTGGCTCGCTACGCTAACCGCGCGGCCAGCCCCAATACAAAAGGGCGCCCCCCGCGGGGGTGCCCTTTCCATCTTTGCATTTATTAAGTCTATGCAGAGATAGAGGAATCGTCCTTACCGTATTAAAATTTAAAGAAGAGTCGCCCTATAAGCCGGAGAAGTAGCAACGAAGTAGCAACGTGAGCAGAGGTTTGACTGCTTCTCGAGCTCATACATATTGGTCCAGGGGGCAGGATTCAGGTGAGCCGGTCGATCCGCTCCGCCAGCGCAACATCGCGCTCCGTCAGCCCGCCCTCATCGTGGGTGGACAGCTCCACCAGCACCCGGCTGTAGCGAATCGAGAGGTCCGGATGGTGGTTTGCCTTCTCCGCCAGCAACGCCACCCGGTTCACAAACCCCATCGTCTCGATGAAGTCGCGGAAACGGAACTCCCGCTGGATCGTCCCACCCTCGCGGCGCCAGCCCGGCACCCGCGCCAGCGCGCCGGCAAGGTCGGCCTCAGAAAGCAGCGTCATACGCTCTCAAGCGTCCCCGGCGATCGTCTCGCCGGTGCTACGCCTCCGCGTCGGCGGTCACCGTTGCCCGGCGTGCTGGCTTGAACAACGCCGGGAACGCGTGGGAATCGACCTTCAGGAACGCCGCGAACTTGCGGGCGTTTTCCATATCCGCCACATCCCCGGTTTCCCGATAACGATTGAAGGCGTCCAGCATCTTGTTGGCGATGATGCTCACGTCCATCTCCATGATCAGGTTCTCACTGGCTTCGTTTAGCGCATCCATGGTTCACCTCGAATCGCTATGAAGACCGAAACAGACCGTTTGCGTCCCGTCCCGCCTTCCCGCTGGTGATATCCCACCTTCGTCAACAGTATCGGCGACGATCCCATTCTCCACAGTCAGGATAGCCCGTCTGCCCAAAATTACTTTGGTATAGGGGCATAGACTAATAATCGTTACCGATATCTACCATAGCGCATCCCGCCGCTACCCTCAAGTGTAATCTGTCTCCGGGGGTGGATTGACAAGCGGACCTGCCGATTCTACACTAGGTATTACCTAAATTGGATCGATACAGGCGCCCATCGGCGCAGTGGAGGAGACAGCTATGGTCACGGAAAACGCAACCATCTTCACCGTTACCGACCGCGCGGCGGAAAAAGCAAAGAATCTCATGCAGGAGCGGGGCCTCGGCGATGGCGCCCTGCGCGTCTTCGTCGTCAGCGGCGGCTGCTCCGGCTACTCCTACGGCATGGCGCTCGCCAACGAGCCGGAAGAGGGCGACACCATCCTTGAGTACTCCGGTGTCCGCTTCCTCATCGACGCCGATAGCGCGCCGATGCTCCAGGGCGCCGAGGTCGACTACGTCGATGACGTCATGAAATCTGGGTTCAGCATCTACAACCCCAACGCCGTCAAGTCCTGCGCCTGTGGCTCCAGCTTCCAGACAGAGGACGGCTCCGGCCAGGCCAAGAGCTGCTGCTAACCGCTCCCATTGCCTGAACGCCCGCTGGACGGAAAATAAGAAGAGGCCCCGCAGCGCGGGGCCTCTTCTTATTTTCCGTAATCCTGCACCACCAGCAGCACCCCGGAACCCACCGCCACCCGCGCCCGCGGCGCGATCAACTCATTACTGACGCCGCGGGAGTCCCCCGGCCGAAGCGTGCTTCCCCCCAGCGGGTAGCGCAGCCCCTCCGTCTCGATCGCCGTCACCGCGCCCGTGAGCGGAATAAGGGAAACGTAGCTCCCTGGCTGCCCCTCCAGCTCCAGCGCCCTCCGCACCACGTGCACCACGCTCCATCCCTCCACCAGCCGCAGCCGGACGCCCGCGAACGCGTCGTTCGCCATCAAGAGCAGATTGGCGATGCCGTGGTCCGGCCGGTTTCCCCCCATCGCCCCGATCAGGGCCACATCGTCCGCCCCCCGTCGCAGCGCTTCCAGCAACGCCAGGTGCGTGTCCGTCCAGTCCTTTTCCGCTGGATGCTCCTGTACTTCCACCCCCTCCGCCCGGAGCCGCCGCAACGCATCCTCGCCGATCGAGTCCAGGTCGCCGATGACGAGGTGGGGGTGAATCTCCATCGCCAGCAGTGGGAGCGCGCCGGAATCCGCCGCGATCAACAGATCGGCGGAGCGAATGGTGGCCAGCACCAGCTCCGTGACCTCAAACGGCGCTCCCGCCACAACAACGGCGCGCATGGGCGAGCCCTCCGCCGCCATCATACAGCCAGGGGGCAGCGCTCAGCGCTGCCCCCTCATTCGTGTCAGGAGCCGTGAAGAACGGTCAGGCCTTCTCCGTTACCCGGTACTCCAGCCGCTTGCCCAGGGCCAGCCGGATCTGCGATTCCATCGCCGGCAGCGCCGTGAACAGCAGAGTGATTGGCGCCATCAGGAACCACTGGACGAACTGGACCGGCATCAAGTACCAGGGGTAGCTGGCCGGCCGCCGTGGCCGCAGTACCATGTCCAGCGTCACCAGCACCACCAGGCAGAGGATGCACGGCGTCAGCGCTGCGCGAGACAGCGGCGCGAACCAGTCCGGAAACGATGTGGCCATCCATCCACCGAATCGGAGCGATGGAGCGAGCCCCGGCACCTTCAGCAGCACCCCCACAAAGAGGATGCCCGGCACCGTCACCAAGAACCACTGCGCCGACCACAAAATGTGGTTCTGCATCAGCACCCCCACCCGCACGATCCGCTTGTGCAGTGGGATCTCCCGGTGCACAAGCGCCTGCCGCAGCGCGTAGGGGATATCGGAGCAGCCCCAGGCGTGGCGGCGGGCCTGGTCGTAGTGGTTCGGGAACGTGCGGAAGTAACTGCGGGAGCGTACGCCGTCGTTCCGCACCGGCAGGAACATCGGCTCCACCTTCGTCTCGCCCTCCGTCAGGAAGAAGCACTTGAGGAACATGTGCCAATCCTCCGGCACGATATCCACGTCCCAGTGCCCCACATCGTCAGCGAGCCGGAAGCTCAGGCTATAGCAGGACTGGGGGAACACCGGGGCCAGCGGTTGACAGAGCTTGGAAAGGTGGTTCAGCCCACCCAGCGCCGTCGGCACCCGCAGCGGCGCCGGCACGTCCCAGATGTTGTTGTAGAGGAAGATCGGCGATTGCCAGAATCGCCGGTAGCGCTGCCCGTTGATGGCGAATTTGTAGGTGAGGCAGTTGAAGTATGCCTGAGGAAAAATGCAGTCCGCATCGCAGCTCGTCACCGTCATCTGGTCGATGTTCAGCCCGCGCTCGTCCACCAGCAGCCGCTTGGAGACCACGCTCGCCCACGCCTCGTTGGAGGACTTGCCCCGGACCTCCCCGGCGATGTCCGCCGGGTGGAACGTCGCGTAGAAATCGGCGAATCGCCCCCGAAACTCCTCGCACAGGATCGCCGCCTTCTTCGCCGCGTCCTTGTCCTTCTCCTCCATCGCCAGTACCACGTACAGCTTCTTCGGCTCGTGCTGGTTCGCCAGTCCCTGGATCGTCGGGCGGAGCTTCTCCACCGTCTCCAGGTAGCTCGGGATGATGATCACGTGCCGCACATCATCCCATGCCAGCACATCCGCCCCTTCCGGAGCCGCCGCCACGAACGCGTCGTACTCCACCCGCCAGTCCGTCACCAGGGCGCGCCGCATCTTGAAATAGCCCACGATGGCGAAAATCCCCACCTTGAGCGATCGGTGCAGCCAGTACACGTGGAACGCCAGCATCCCCAGCGCCAGCGGCACCGGGATCAGGAATGGCCCCCACACCATGGACGAGATCAGGAGCAGCGCCAGCCCCGCTGGCACAAAGTCGAACCCCCGCCTGACGACCCACTCCCGCGCCGCCGTCTTGCCGCGGGCCATCGCCCCGGGCTCCGCCACCTCAGCCGCCGGCGACGGACGCACCCAGCCGCCCACAAGCGCCACCGCGTCGTCCGTGAAGCGGGCCTGCGCTGCGCGTTGCAGTGGCATGTCACGGTACATTGGGTAGGGGGCGCCGAGGTAGGAATCGGGGGCCCACGTCACGGACTCAGCAGGGTAGTCCGCAACGGGTGCTGTAAGTTTATTGTACATTGCCAGGTCGCTGCGGGCTTCGGGTAATGGATCCAGACCGGCATCCTCCTTCAGGAGTTGCGTGCTGGAGGGCCCCGCCAGACAAGAAAAAAGGCCCTCAGGACACCCTGATGAGCCCTCACGACGCCTACGGGGTTAGCTGACGGGTTAGGATCGAAGGCTGACCCTTTCCCACGCGAGTGGGAATTAACCCCAGAAAACTGGTTCCCCCGTCCCCGCTGTCGCGGAGTTCGGCGACTATTCAATTCCCGATGCCTCTACGCTACGTGACGGTCCAGCTAGTGTCAATCGCATTACGTCTAGCCCTTGGATCGCTGTGGTACTATTTTTCTAGCCGGAGGACAGCATTGACCACGAGCACCGACCCGACACCGCGTAAGACCGACATCAAACGCTACCGGCGCAACCTGAAGGCGGAAGCGGAAGGAGCGGCGCTCTACCGCGCCCTCGCCGAATCCGAACGCAACGAGAACCTGGCGACCCTCTACCGCCGCATGGCCCGCGTCGAAACGCGCCACGTCGATTTCTGGCGCCGCCGTCTCCGCGAGATCGGCGCCCCCGAACCCAGCCTCGCCCCCGGCCCCCGCGTCCGCCTGCTCAGCTGGCTGGCCCGCCGCTTCGGTGCCCGCATGGTCCTCCCTGCCGTCCGCTCCATGGAGCTCACCGCCGCCAACGTCTACGAAGGCCAGACCGACGCCGAAGCCGCCGGGCTGGATAGCGATGAGCGCTCCCACGCCCGCGTCTTCAACGAAATGTCCATCAACGCCCAGCCCGATTCCGAACGCATCGCCCGCATCGAGGGCCGCCACCGCTTCGCCAGCGGCAACATGCTGCGCGCCGCCGTCCTCGGCGCCAACGATGGCCTCGTCTCCAGCCTCAGCCTGATCATGGGCGTGTCCGGCGCCGACCCCGGCCGCAACGTCGTCCTCCTCGCTGGCATAAGCGGCGTCCTCGCCGGCTCCTTCTCCATGGCCCTCGGCGAGTGGGTTTCCGTCCAGAGCACGCGCGAACTCTACGAGCGCCAGCTCCAGATCGAAGCGGACGAGCTGGATACCGTCCCTGCCGAGGAACGGGAGGAACTCGCTCTCATCTACGAATCCAAGGGGATCGACCACGAGCACGCCCACGCCATGGCCGCCCGTATCATCGAAGATCGCTCCGTCGCGCTGGAAACACTGGGCAGGGAAGAACTCGGCATCGATGAGCGGGAGATCGGCTCCCCCTGGACCGCCGCCTCCACCTCGTTTACCGTCTTCGCCGGAGCGGCCCTGATCCCGGTTATTCCGTTCATCTTCGGCGCGGGAACTACCGCTGTCGTCGTCAGCGGCGTCGTAAGTGCCATCGCCCTGTTCCTGCTGGGGGCGGGCATCACTCTGTTTACCGGGCGCGGCGTCCTCTTCTCCGGAAGCCGTCAGGCCATCATCGGGCTCGGGGCCGCCGCCGTCACGTTCGTGATCGGCAGCATCGTCGGGGCGGGAATCGGCCTGACCTAACCGCCGGATTCCTCCAGCGCCTCCACCTTGCGCAGTCGGCGCACGTAGCGCTCCGTCGGATCGAAGCTCGCCCCCACAAACGCCAGCGCCAGCTCTTTCGCCACCTCCGGCCCCACCACGCGGGACCCCAGGCAGAGCACGTTCATATCGTCGTGCTCCACCCCCTGGCCGGCGGAATAGGTATCGTGACAGATCGCCGCCCGCACACCGCGCAGCTTGTTCGCCGCGATGCTCGCCCCCACCCCGCTGCCGCAAATGATGATGCCGCGGTCGACCTCCCCCTTGCTCACGGCCCGCCCCACCGCCGCCGCGTAATCGGGGTAATCCACCGGGTCCGTCGTGTGAGAACCGAGGTCCGCGACCTCGTGCCCCCGATCCCGGAGCAACTCCGCCAACATCTGCTTGAACGCCAGCCCGTGGTGGTCGCCGCCAATCGCGATACGCATCGTTTCGTCCCGCCTCAGCCCAGCAGCCCGCGCGCGACATCCGCCACGTGCTCCGGCGTAAACCCGAAATCGCGCATCACGTCCGCCCCCGGCGCCGACTTGCCGAACCGATCGACGCCGATGCTAGCTCCGCCATCGCCCGTGTACCGGCTCCAGCCGAACGTCACCGCCGCCTCCACGCTCACCCGCGCCCGCAGGCCCGGGGTCAGGACGCTCTCCCGGTACTCCCGTGGCTGCGCTTGGAACAGCTCCCAGCTCGCCATGTTCACCACCCGCACCCGCCGTCCCTCGCCGCGCAGCAGCGTCGCCGCCGCCAGCGCCAGCGCCACCTCCGACCCCGTGGCGATGAGGATGACCTCCGGTGCGTTGTCATCGGACAGGACATAGCCGCCCATCGCCACGCCCGACGCCGGCCCCAGCGTTGCCCGGTCCAGCGTCGGCAGCGCCTGTCGCGTCAGCACCAGCGCCACCGGCCCCCGCGTCCCCAGGGCGATGCGCCACGCCTCCGCCGTCTCGTTCGCGTCCGCCGGCCGCAGCACCGTCAGGTTCGGGATCGCCCGCAACGCCGCCAGGTGCGCCTCCGGCTGGTGCGTCGGGCCGTCTTCCCCCAGGCCGACGCTGTCATGCGTGTAGAGGTAGATGACCGGCAACTCCATCAGCGCCGCCAGCCGGACGGAGGGACGCATGTAATCGGAGAATACCAGGAACGTGGAGATGTACGGCCGCACGCCGCCATGCGCCGCCATCCCGTTGGCGATGGCCGCCATCCCGTGCTCCCGCACCCCGAACCGGACGTTGCGCCCCGCCGTATCGATGCCGAATTCACCCATCCCGGCGAGGTCCGTGTTCGTCGATGCGGCCAGGTCCGCGGAGCCGCCCACCAGCTCCGGCACCCGCCCCGCCAGCGCGTTCAGCGCCTGCCCGGAGGCCACGCGGGTCGCCAGGCCTCCCTCGCTCTTCTCGTATACCGGCAGATCGGCGTCCCACCCCGCCGGAAGCTCCCCCCGTAGCGCCCGCTCTAGGTCCGCCCCCTCCGTGGGGAACGCCGTCCGATACACCGCCAGCCGCTGCTCCCACGTCCGCTGGGCCGCTAACCCATTCTCCAGCGCCCCCCGATAGAACGCCAGCGCCTCCTCCGGCACGTAAAACGGCGGCTCCGCCGGCCAGCCCAGCGCCTCCTTGGTCAGCGCCACTTCCTCCGGCCCCAGCGCCGCTCCGTGTGCTTCCGAACTGTCCTGCTTGTGCGGGCTGCCGTAGCCGATGTGCGTGCGCACCAAGATGAGCGATGGCCGTTCCCCATCCGCCCGCGCCGCCGCGATCGCCGCCGTTACCGCCTCCACATCGTTCCCGTGCGTTACCCGGCTCGTCCCCCAGCCGTAGGCCTCGTACCGCTTCGCTACGTCCTCGCTGAACGCGATCTCCGTCGGGCCGTCGATCGTGACCCCGTTGTCGTCGTAAAGGACGATCAATTTGCCCAGCCCCAGCCGTCCCGCCAGCGATGCCACCTCCGAGGCTACCCCCTCCATCATGTCGCCGTCGCTCGCCAGCACGTAGGTGTGGTGGTCGATGATCGCGTGGCCGGGGCGATTGTACCGCTCCCCCAGCCACCGCTCCGCCATCGCCATCCCCACCGCGTTGCCCAGCCCCTGCCCCAGCGGGCCCGTTGTCGTCTCCACGCCCGGCGTCAGCCCGCGTTCCGGGTGCCCCGGCGTGCGACTGTTGAGCTGGCGAAACTGCTTCAGGTCGTCCAGCGTCAGCCCGTACCCGGTGAGGTAGAGCAGGCTGTACAGCAGCATGGAGGCGTGTCCCGCCGAAAGCACGAACCGATCGCGATCCGGCCACGCCGGATCCGCCGGGTTGTGCCGCAGGTGCCGCGTCCACAGCGCGTGCGCCATTGCTGCCGCGCCCATCGGCGCGCCGGGGTGCCCGGAGTTCGCCCGCTGCACCGCGTCCACGGACAGCATCCGGATCGTGTTGATCGCCAGCTGCTCAGTGCGCTCGGATGTCGCTGAAGTCACGCGGTGCTCTCCAGGAACGTAGTTTGATTGGGAACGCCCGCTATAGTAGCAGGAAATTCCCCTCCTGTCCCCGCGGAAGCCTTCCCGCAGTGGCCCGGCAACGTATAATAGGCGACGGTCTCATGTCGGGTATGTACGGCTCGATAATCCTGTTAGAGCTTGACCGCTTTCGGTCAGGTAGGGCATAGTTCTGGCAGTACAGCCCCGGTTGCGCAGCGCGCCCCGGAGATTCCCGCCACGTACGGAAAGGATGCCATCGTGTCGAGTGGAAGCTCCCCTTCCCCGGTCGATATGGGCCTTGAAGATGTCGTCGTTTCAACGTCGTCCATCTGCACTATCGATGGTCACAAGGGCACCCTGTCGTATCGCGGCTATGATATCGCTGATATCGGGAGGAACGTCTCCTTTGAAGAAGTAGCCTACCTCCTCTGGTACGGCGAACTCCCCAACCGTGCCCAGCTCGCTGAACTGGAACAGCGCCTCCGGACGGAATGCGCCATCCCCGCCGAAATCTTCGCCATGATGAAACTGTTCCCCCGTGACGCCGAGCCCATGAGCGTGCTGCGCTCCACCGTCTCCGCCCTCGCCCTCTACGATCCGACGGCCAACGACCGCTCCCACGACGCCGGCATCGAGCACGCCATTCGCCTCACCGTCCGCATGGGCGGCCTCGTCGCCAACTGGGCCCGCATCTCCCAAGGGCTGGAGCCGGTGCAGGCGGCCAACGACCTCACCATCGCCGGTAACTTCCTCTACATGCTGCGCGGCGCCCGTCCCGATGCCGATGAAACCCACGCGCTCGATGTCGCCCTTACTATGCAGGCGGAGCACGAATTCAACGCCTCCACCTTCGCTGCCCGTGTCACCGTGGCCACCCTCTCCGACATGTACTCCGGCGCCACCTCCGCCATCGGCGCCCTCAAGGGCCCCCTCCACGGCGGCGCCAACGAACAGGTCATGCGCATGCTCCAGTCCATCGGGGAGCCTTCCCACGCCGAGCAGTACGTCAAGGACGCTATCGGCCGCCATGAGCGCCTCATGGGCTTCGGCCACCGCGTGTACAAGGTGGAGGACCCGCGCGCCACCGTGCTGCGCCCCCTGGCAAAGCAGCTGGGGGAACGCACCGGCCGCACCGCCCCCTACGATATCTCGCGCGAGATCGAAAAGGCGGTGCTCAAGGAGCGCGGCCTCTACCCTAACGTCGATTTCTACACCGCCTCGGTCTACCACACCCTCAACATCGCCACGGAGCTGTTCACCCCCGTCTTCGCCGTCAGCCGCATCACCGGCTGGACCGCTCACATGCTGGAGCAGTACGAGCACAACCGGCTCATTCGCCCCCGCGCCGAATACACTGGCAGCGCTCCCCGCACCGTCACCCCCATCGAGAAGCGATAAACCGCGTCAGTCCCGATCAAACGAAGGCCGGACCATCATGGTCCGGCCTTCCTGCGTCACACGCTCTCCACCCCGCTCACCACCATCCCCACCGCCGCTACCGCCAGCACCGCCCCGTTCGCGCGGGCCAGCGCATCGATGATCGCCTCCCCGCGGCCGCTTGGTCCCGTCCGCAGCAGCGTCAGCGCCGCCGCGCACACCACCGCCAGCACGGCGCCCGCGCCCGCCATCGTCGTCATACCCCAGCGGTCCGCCCCTGACATCGCTGCCGCCACACTGGCCGGGCTGACCAGCGCCAGCGCCACGAGCGTCTCCGCCCAGCGCCCGCCCGGCGGCTCCCCCCGCCCCGGCCGCGCGCCACGCCACAACGACCGCAGCGCCGCCGGCCCCATGATCGCCCCCGCCGCGATGCGGAAGCTCTCCGGCGATACGTCCAGTCCCTCCATCACCGCCCCTCGCAGCGCCATCGCTGACGCCAGCAGCCCGAACGCCACGGCGCACCCCGCCAGCGCCCTGCCCGGGGATGCCTGAGCGTTCCGGCGCGCCAGCGCGTTCGGAAGGCTCACCGCCGCCAGCAAAGTCAGGAACGCCGGGATCAGATCACGCATCGCCCGCTCCCCCTCACGGCTCCCGCTTCGTCCGCCCCTCCAGCGCATCCGCCGTGTACAGCATGGCAGAGAACGCGTGCTGCTGGTCATGCATGCGCGTCACCCCATCCCGGTACCACGCCCCGAACTCCAGCGCCGTCGCACCGGCGTCGAGCGTTTGGTGACTGGCCAGGATCCCCGCTCCGCATGCCAGCCGCTCATAGATCGGGCCACGCAGGTCCGCCAGCCGCTCATCCGTCTCCGCCAGCCGCCACAATCCCGCCAGCGCCTCGATCCATGTGCCCAAGCCCGCGCCGCGCGGCGCCGGTCCCCGGATCGCGTCCCCCAACCGATTATCGCCGCGGCCGGACTCGCTCCGCACCAGGAAACCGAACCTCCGCGCCAGCCGCCGAGCGTATAGCGCCTCCGCGTCCGTCAGCGTCAGCCCCGCCGCCGCCATTTCCGCGAATCCGTACGCCGTCCACTGGTCCGCCAGGGGAGGGAAGGGGACATCCTCTATCTCATCCCGACGCGTCGCCAGGGAATCGGCGGCGGCCCGCGCGGAGCGATCCCACCCCTCACCCGGAAAGGCGCGGTAGAGCAGCGTCAGCGCCCAGAGCGCCTCGCCCGGATAATAGCGGGACGTGCCCTCCACTGGCTGCCCGGCCGATGGGTCGTACGCGACATAAAACCGGCCGTCGGGACGCTGTAGCCCCACCATGAACGCCCCCAACTCCCGCATCAGCGAGTCGTGCCGCCGGTCCCCCGTGGCCAGCCGGCGCTCCGCCAGCCCCACCGTCATTAGCGCCGATGCCCCCAGCGAAGCCTGCTCGCCGGCGGGGTTAAGCAGGGCGGCCCGCCCGTCCCGGCGCAGCAGGTGAGCGATCATCCAGTCCAGCCCGTGGTCGCCCGCCGCCAGGGCCGGGACGTCCGCATCCAGCCGTCCCGCCGCCTGGAACAGCGTCAGCGTCACCCCGGCGTGCCGAACCTCGTTGTACAGGGGGGATTCCGTCTTCGTCCGGCTGTCGTACTCGTACACGTAAGCGCCGTCGTCGCGCTGCGCCCGCACGATCCAGGTCGCCGCCGCCTCGCCCGATTGGCGTGCCGCGTCGGCGTCGAACGGGGGGGCAGTCCTCAGGGGGCAGCACCGTCAGCCGGAGCAACCCGGCGAAGCCCACCCATGCCGCGATGGAAAACAGGGCCGTTCGGTGAATCATGGCCCCAATGCTGAACCGGGGCCCGCCTCAGGTCAATGCGCGGTCGCCGCTCCCTGGCGATTGGCCCGGCGGCGACGCAACATCACCACCGCGATGCCCGCGATCCCGATCAGATAGGCGATGAGGATGGCGTAGGCGATGAACGCGCCCGAGGAACCGTAATCGTACCCGCCGTGGGTGATCACCCCCGGCATCCCGGAGGTCGCGTCGAAGTGCTCGTTCACCGCCGTCCCCCGGATGTCGCCCCGCAGGTCCAGCGTGTAGGGGCCCGTGGACGGCGCGATGAACACCGCCTCGTACCCCCCCGGCCGATCCGTCATCGGCAGGAAGTCCAGCGTTTGGCCCCGCCCGTACGTCCCGATCAGGACCTTGAGCGACCCGGCGATGCCCTCCACCGGTCGTCCCTGACCGTCCACCACCGTCACCCGCACCCCGTTCGTCTCCTCGGAATAAATGGGCGTGCTCCGGAACCCCAGGCTCACCTGGTACGGTCCCGCGGTGCGAACCTCGTCCGCGAAGGCCGCGGTCGCAGTGAAGAACGTAGCGATGACGAAAGCGATCAAGGCGATGCGGTTCACGGAACGTCCTCCCGGCGTAGGCTGTGGCCCAGTATAACAGGCGTCCGCCTCAGGATCACGGCCCGCTGCTCACGGCCCGATCCCCTACAATGACGGAAAGTGATCGAAAGAGGTGCCATCATGGGGCGAGCGGAACTGGAAGCGCTGGCGCGCGTGCTGCAGGAGCAACTGGCGGGCGATAACCTTGCCCTCGGTACCTGGGCCGTGCAGTACGACAAGGAGCGCCGCGCCTTCGTCTTCGATAAGTGCGAGCACGGCGGCTACTGTGAGGAGCGCCCCTCCGTGATCGCCATCGATGGCACCGTCATCGATCGCGGCGGCCCCATCTTCGGGGGTTGACCCCCCAACCTCGGCACAACAAGGGGCACCGTCGCCCCAACGGTACCTACCTCTTCGCGTCCTGACTCGGCTCCCGCCTACTGCACCGTGAACGCCGCGTGCATGCCTTCTTTGTAATGCCCTTCGATGTTGCAGATGAACACGTACTTGCCCGCAGTCAGTTCCCACGTGTCCGACTCGCTCTTGCCCTTCGCAACCTCGATCTCGCCTATGACCTTTCCCGCCTTGTCCTCGGCCACTTTCAAGCCGCTGACCGGAAGGTTATCCGCCGCGGTATCCGTCTTGATTACGATGAGCTCGTGGGCGACGGCTCCCTTGTTGCTCACCTTGAACGTGACCTTCCCTGCCGCCGCGCTGGTCACGCTCGGCGCGACCTTGTACTCGCTCAACACCACGCTCACCGTCTTGCCGCCGCCGGCGTCTTCGCCGCAGGCGGTAGCGAACACCGTCGTCGCCAACGCCGCTGTCAGTAACAGGCACACCGCCAACTTCTTTGAATGCATCGGAATCTCTCTCTCCGTTTGTTCAGCGAAGCGTACCCGCTCCGGCGGTGCTATGTCGGGGCGGTCCTGCCCCGCGGTAGTATGTCATAAGGTTGTACGCTGGTTCAATATTAGTCAAGACTTATTGTCAGAAAGCCCCCGCCAGCAGGATGCCCAGCGCGTACACTAGCCCGAAGCGCGCGTGCAGCAGCGCCGTCGCCTTCACCGCCGGGTGCAGCTGTGGCGCATTCCTGAACCGGCGGAACAGCCCCAGCGGTCGCCGCGCCAGGGGCAGCGTGACTACCGCCGCCAGCGCCGTCGGCGGCGCGGCCCCCAGCGCCACTGCCGCCAGCAACAGCGCGTAAGCCCCATACAGCAGCACCGCGTAGGCCCGCAGCCCCCGCTCCCGTCCCAGCGCGATCGGCAGCGTCCGCCGCCCCGCTCCCGCGTCCCCCTCTATGTCCCGGATGTTGTTCGCCAGGAGGATCGCCGCCACTAGGCAGGACACCGGCAGCGAAGCCACCACCACGTCCCACGGCAGCCGCTCCGCCTGCGCGAAGTAGGCCAGCCCCACGATCACCGGCCCCATGAATACGAACACCTCCACCTCACCGAACGGTGTCGATGACACCGCCTTCGGTCCCCCGCTGTACACGAACGCCGCCAGCGCGCTGGCTACGCCGCCGATCAGCATCGGCAGCCCTGCCACCGTGATCAGGTAGACGCCGCAGCACAGCGCTACCGCGAACGTCGCCAGCGCCCCCGCCAGCACCACCCCCTGCGCCATCGCCCCCGTCACGATCGCCCCCGCGATCCCCACCGAGCTCACGTGGTCGATCCCTCGTCGATAGTCGAAGTACTCGTTGAACATGTTCGTCCCCACCTGGATCAGCGCCGATGCCACCAGCATCGCCAGGAAGGGGAGCCAGCGGAACTCGCCGTCCTCCGCCGCCAGCGCCGTCCCCACCAGTACCGGTACCACCGCCGCCGTCAGCGTGAACGGTCGCGCCAGCGCCCACCACAGCCGCAGCTGCGCTCTCACTCCCTGCTCCAACGCACCCTCCCTTGTGGCTTACCGAACTAGAACAGAACGAGTCCGGCGACGGCGGCCAGCCCGACGATATACGGCTCCTTCACCTTGAACCGCCAGATCAGGACGAATGCCCCGGCGGCGATCAGCCCCCGCGGCACGTCATCGATCGACTGCCGCGCCAGGACCACCGTCACCCCCGCGATCGCCCCTGCCGCCGCCGCCGTCGCCCCGCGCACGAAGGCGTGAATCTGGGCGTTGTTGCGGTGACGGACGAACCAGGGACCGGGGATGACCACCCCCAGGTAGATCGGCAGGAATATGCCCACCGTCGCCACCAGCGCTCCCACGAAGCCGCCCACCAGGTAGCCGATGAACGTCGCCGTGATTACCACCGGCCCCGGCGTGATCAGCCCCATCGCCACCGCGTCCAGGAACTGCTGCTCCGTCAGCCACTGGTGCTGCTCCACCACGCCTGAACGCAGGAACGGCACGATCGCCAGCCCGCTGCCGAAGATGAACGCTCCCGCCTTGAGGAAGAACAGGAACAGCGCCACCATCGTCCCCGGGCTGGCGGCGGAGAGGATGAAGCCCGGTACCGTGATCGCCAGGGCGAAGCCTGCGCTCTTGCCCCGCAGGAACCTCGGCGGCGCCTCCACCGCCATCACCAACAGCCCCGCCGCCACGAACAGCACCGCGATCTCGCTCGCCGTCGCCGCCGTCACCACAAACATGACGAGCGAGACCGCCCACAGCAGTCGATCGCCCTTGTTCGTCGTCCGGGCTAGGCGATAGGCCGCCAGCGCGATGATCGCCATCACCCCCGGCGCGATACCGTAGAACAACGCCTGCACCCAGCTCAGACCCTGGTAGCCCACGTAGAAATAGGCCACGGCTAGCACCACCAGGAACGACGGCAGAATGAACGCCGTCGCCGTCGCCAGGGCGCCCAGGGCGCGAGCGCGCAGGAACCCCACCCACATCACCACCTGGGCGGCCAGCGGCCCTGGCATCGTCTGGCCCAGCGCTATCCCGTCCAGCAACTCCTCCTCGGTCAGCCACCGCCGCTCGTTCACCAGGTCGCGCTGCATGTAGCCCACGGTGGCGATCGGCCCGCCGAATCCGAAGGTGCCCAGTTGCAAGAAATAGCGCAGGAAATCAGTGAAAGAAGGCGACGGTTGCTGTTCACCCGCGGGATGATCTGCCATGAGCTACCCCCAGAAAGCTCCGCCAATCCTAGCAGAAGTGCACCCCCACGGCACCGCCGTTGACCCGCCGGTCCCGTCCCTCTAGAATGAACCCCAGCTCAGGCGTCCGCCCTCGCGGGCGCTTCGTCGCGTGAGGCTCCATGGATTACGAACGTTCCGTCCTCCCCAACGGGCTCCGTGTCATCACGTCGTCCATGCCCCATACCCGCTCCGTCACCGTCAACATCTACGTCGGCGCCGGCTCCCGTTACGAGTCCGCCCCGGAGGCCGGCGTCTCCCACTTCGTGGAGCACATGTGCTTCAAAGGCACCGCCAAGCGCCCCACCCCCGACGCCATCTCGGAGGCCATCGATGGCGTCGGCGGCATCCTCAACGCCGCCACCGATCGCGAACTCACCGTTTACTACATCAAGGTCGCCCGACCCCACTTCCTCCTTGCCGTCGATGTCCTCGCCGATCTGCTCCGCTCCCCCATCTTCGATGCCGCGGAGATGGAGCGGGAGCGCGGCGTCATCCTGGAGGAACTCGCCACCGTCGCCGATTCCCCCGCACAGCAAGCGGAAGTCCTGCTCGATCAGCTCATGTGGCCGGACCAACCCCTGGGCTGGGACGTCGCCGGCACTCCGGAGAGCGTGCGCGCCCTCCCCCGGGAGCGTCTCTGCGCCTACGTCGCCCAGCAGTACGTCCCCGCCAACGTCGTGGTCAGCGTCGCCGGCGCCGTCGACCACAGCGAAGTGGTGGCCGCCATCACCGTCGCCCTCGGCGATTGGACCGGCGGCAAGGCGGGCACATGGTCTCCCGCCCGGCTAGAGAACAGCCATGCCCCTCACGTCGGCCTCGTCTCCCGCCGATCGGAGCAGGCCCACCTGGAGCTCGCCGTCCCCGGCCTGCACTCGGAGCACCCCGATAGACAGGCGCTGGCGGTCCTCTCCACCGTCCTCGGCGAAGGGATGAGCTCCCGCCTGTTCATGGAAGTGCGGGAGCGCCGCGGCCTTGCCTACGACGTCCACGCCTACGTCAGCCACTTCCGCGATGCCGGCGCCTTCACCGTCTACGCCGGCGTCGACCCCAAGCGCGTCGATGAAGCGCTGGGCGCGGTCACGGAGCAACTCGCGCTCGTGCGGGAGAAGGGGATTGAGCAGCGAGAGCTGATCAAGGCGCGAGAGCTGATGAAGGGCCGCCTCCTCCTGCGCATGGAGGACACCCGCGGCGTCTCCGGCTGGTTCGGCGCTCAGGAAATGCTGCTCTCCCGCATTCGCACCGTCGATGACGTTGTCGCCGAGGTCGATGCTGTCGACGCCGCGGCCGTCCACCGCGTCGCCCGGACGCTGCTGCGCCCGGAGGAGTACCACCTCGCCATCGTGGGGCCCTACCGTAGCACGACCCGCTTCGAGCGCGCCCTCAGGAGCTAGCGCCCCTCCACCAGCGCGAACACATCGCCCAGCCGCGCGATCACGGGACAGTCCACCAGGGGCGCCATCCCCTCCCGGTCCAGCAGCACCCCGCGGATGCCCGCTGCCCGCGCCCCCAGGATGTCGGCGACATACGTATCGCCCACGTACAGCGCCTCCGCCGCGCTCACCCCCGCCCGCTGCAGCGCCTCCGCGAAGATCTCCGCCCCCGGCTTGGCCAGCCCGATCACCGCGGACACGACGACGAAGTCCAGGTAGCGCGTCAGCCCATGCGCGCTCAGGATCGGCAGCAAGTCGCTCCCCCAGTCGGACAGCACCCCTTGGATCAGCCCCCGCCGCTTGCCCTCCGCCAGCGCCGCCTCCACCTCCGGGTAGGGTTCCCACTGCTCCGCTCTGGTGTACCAGTCGTAGATCGCCCCGCCCAGATCCACCGCCTCCTCGCGCGGCAGCGCCAGCAGCGGCGCCAGCGCATCGGCGTAGTGCTCCGACCATCCCGCCCGCGCCGAATGGTCCGCCGTGTACATCTCCGTGTTGCGATACCAGATGGTCGCCGTGTGGGGGAGTGCCCGCTCCAACGCCACCGGGTCCAGCCGGTGCCCGTGCCGGGAGGCCACCATCTCGCACAACTCCACAAAGGAGCCGCGCGTGCGCAGCAGTGTGTTGCCACAGTCGTAGATCAGGGCGCGAATTGGTGAAGTCATCGCCTGTATTGTATCGGCTGGGAATCGCGGGGAGCACCCAGGTCGACGATCTTCGCGCCGGATGCTTGGCAGGGTGGGGGGATCAGACCGTCGGCCGTCTCGCCACGTACGTAAGAACGATGGGGTAGAGGCGGGGCGGCCATCCACCGTGGCTCCCGTACCCAGCCCCACCGCAGTTCGTACCGTATCAGCGGTCTGGACCGGGCTGCAGCAATTCGGGTGCAGGCTCAGCCTGCCCAGCGCGCCGCTTCCTTCGCGTAGTACGTGATGATCAGGTCCGCCCCCGCCCGCTTGATCGACGTCAGCGCTTCCAGCGCCGCCGCACGCTCGTCCAGCCACCCGTTCGCCGCCGCCGCCTTCAGCATCGCGTACTCCCCGCTCACCTGGTACGCCGCCAGCGGCCGGTCCGCCATCTCCCGTGCCGCCGCTAGGAGGTCCAAATAGGGCAGCGCCGGCTTCACCATCAGCATGTCCGCCCCCTCCAGCGCGTCCTCCATCAGTTCCGCCAGCGCCTCCCGACCGTTCGCCGGGTCCATCTGGTACCCCCGCCGGTCGCCGAACTGGGGCGCCGAATCGACCGCCTCCCGAAACGGCCCGTAGAACGCCGATGCGAACTTCGCTGCATAGGCCAGGATCGGCGTCGTCGCCAACCCCTCGGCGTCCAGCGCCGCCCGGATCGCCGCCACCCGGCCGTCCATCATGTCGCTCGGCGCCACCACGTCCGCCCCCGCCCGCGCGTGCGAGACCGCCGTCCGCGCTAGCAGCTCCAGCGATGCGTCGTTGTCCACCTCGCCGCCGTGGACCACCCCGCAGTGGCCGTGGCTCGTGTACTCGCACAGGCACACGTCCGTGAACACCGCGATATCCGGCGCCGCGTCCTTGAACGCCGTGATCGCCTGCTGGACGATGCCGTCGTCCGCGTACGCCTCCGACCCCACCTCGTCCTTCGCCGCCGGCAGCCCGAACAGCAACACCGCCCGCACCCCCAGCGACCGCAGCTCGTGCGCCTCCGCCATCAGCTGATCTGGCGACAGCCGGAACTGCCCCGGCATCGACCCGATCGGCTCCCGTAGCCCCTTCCCGTGCGTGACGAACAGCGGGTAGATGAAGTCCGTCGGCTCCAGCCGCGTCTCTCGCACCAACGCCCGGAGCGTCTCCGTCCGCCGCAGCCGCCGGAACCGCCGGAAGGACGGCAGCAACAACTCGCGTTCGATCACCATTTCACGTCTCCTGTCCGTACCTGACTAGACTGTGGCTCTAGGCGAGATTGCTTCGCCCTCCGGGATCGCAAGACTGATCGATATGTTGGTTCCCAACCCCCTGTCATTGCGAGGGGCGAAGCCCCATGGCAATCTCACCCCCTGAGGTTGTTATCTAGGGCTCACCTGGCGATGAGAGCTCGGGCTCGCGCTAAAATGCTCCCGCAGGGCGGAGACCAGCCCCGCTATCGTGTGCTCCCCCGCCTCCACGTCCACCCCCAGCCCGTACTCTCGCACCGCCTCCGACGTGATCGGCCCGATGCTCGCGATAAGCCTCCCCCGCAGCGGCGCCAGCGTCCCCCCAAGCATTCCCGCCAGGTTGCGCACCGTCGATGAGCTGGCGAACGTGACGATGTCGATCTCCCCCGCCGCCAGCGCCTCCAGCACCGCCGGGTCCGCCGCCGGCGACTCTATTCGGTACAACTCCAGCACGTCCACCGCCGCGCCCCGCCGGCGCAGCCCCTCCGGCAACGCGTCCCGCGCCACCGCTGCCCGTGGCAACAGCACGCGCTTCCGCGTCAGGTCCTCCCCCGCCAGCGCCTCCAGCAGCCCTTCCGCCACGGAGCGCTCCGGCGCCGGCACTATGTCCGCCCGCAGCCCGTGCGCCGCCAGCGCCGCCGCCGTCTCCGGCCCGATCGCGCCGATGCGGCAGGCGAAGACGCGCGCGTCCCGTCCCGCTTCCGCCACCCGGCGCAGCAGGATATCGACCGCGTTCGCGCTCGTGAAAATCGCCCAGGCGTACTCACCGTCGGCCAGCGTGGCGATAGCAGCGCGCGCTGTCTCCGGCTCCGCGATCCCCCGGATGGCGATTGTCGGCATCTCCACCACCGCCGCCCCCTCCGCCTCCAGCCGCGCCGAGAGCGCGCTCGCTTGCTCCCGCGCCCGCGTCACCAGCACCCGCTTGCCGAACAGCGGCCGGTTATCGAACCAGCGCAGCTCTTCCCGCAGCCGCGCCACCTCGCCTACGATCGTCACCGCCGGCGGCTGTATGTCCGCTTCCGCCGCCCGCTGCGCGATGTCCGCCAGTGTCCCCGTGACCACCCGCTGCCCCGGCAGCGTCCCTGACGCCACCACCGCCGCCGGCGTCGAGTCCCGCCGTCCGTGGGCGATGAGCTGCCGCGCGATCAGCTCCAGGTTGCCGATCCCCATCAGGAACACCAGCGTGTCCGCCCCTCCGGCGATCTTTGCCCAGTCGATGGACGTCTCCTCTTTCGTTGGGTCTTCGTGCCCCGTGATCACCGCGAACGATGACGCCAGCCCGCGCTGCGTCACCGGGATGCCCGCGTACGCCGCCGCCGCGATCGCCGATGTCACCCCTGGCACCACCGCGAACGCTACCCCCGCCCGGCGCAGCGCCTCCGCCTCCTCGCCCCCCCGCCCGAACACGAACGGATCGCCGCCCTTCAGCCGCACCACGGTCTGCCCCGCCCGCCCGCGCTCCACCAGCAACGCGTTGATCTCGTCCTGTGTCAGCGTGTGGTGGTCCAGCGTCTTACCAACGTAAATGCGTTCCGTCTCCGGCGGCGCCCCGGCCAGCAGCCGCGGGTTCGCCAGCCGGTCGTACACCAGCACGTCCGCCTCGGCGATGCGCGCCGAGCCCGCCACCGTGATCAACCCCGGGTCGCCCGGTCCCGCGCCCACCAGCCAGACGAAGCCCCGCTTGCCGTCGCCGCTCACCGCGTCGCCTCCGTCGCCTCGATCAGCGCCCGTGCCCCCGCGCGCAGCAGCCCCTCCGCCACGGCAGCGCCCAGCGCTTCCGCCTCCGCCGCCGGACCTTCCGCCCGCCCTCGCAGCACCGGGCTACCGCTCGGGTGGGCCACCAGCGCCCGCAAGGACAGCCGCTGGCCCTCTATGATCCCGTGAGCGGCCACGGGCAGCAGGCAGCCGCCGCCCAGGGCCGCCAGCACCGCCCGCTCCCCGTCCACGGCGAAATGCACCGCGCCGTCGTCCAAAACGCCCACCAGCGCCAGCGCCTCCGCGTCCCCGACGCGCACCTGCACCGCCAGCGCCCCCTGCCCGGGTGCGGGCAGCATGGCCTCGAGGGAAAGAACCTGTGTCGCCTCCTCCAGCCGCCCCAGGCGGGAGAGGCCCGCCACGGCCAGCACCGCCGCGTCGTATTCCCCCTCCGTGACCTTGCGCAGCCGCGTGTCTACGTTCCCACGGATGTCGGTCACCGCCAGATCGGCTCGCAGCGCCCGCAGTTGCGCCATCCGTCGCGCGGAGCCGGTGCCTACGCGCGCCCCTGGCGGCAGCCCCTCCAGCGTCGCCCCGCTGCGAGAGACGAGGGCGTCCCGCACGTCCTCCCGCTCTGGCACGGCGGCGATGATCAGCCCCGCCCGCGTCTCCGTCGGCATGTCCTTCAGGGAATGCACCGCGATATCGATCCGCTCCTCCAGCAGGGCGCTCTCGATCTCCCGCACGAAGATGCCCGCCCCGCCGATGCGAGACAGCGAGGTCGTTCGGTCGCGGTCGCCCTGGGTGCTCACTTCCACGATCGTGAATGCGCCTTCCGGGTGCGCACGTTGGAGCGCCGCAAGCGTCGTTTCCGCCTGCGCCCGCGCCAGCGCGCTTCCCCGCGTGCCGATGCGAAAGGTGCGTGTCATTGTGGTTCGGGGGGGCCGCCCGGGTCCGCGTCCGCTTCGCGCGCCGCGTTACCGGGCAGGTTGAACAGCTCCTGGAGCGCCTCCACGTAGCGGGAGCCCTTGCGGCGGCGCAGGGTCGCGATCGGATCGTGCAGCAGCCGCTTCATCATCGCCGCGCTCATCGCCTCGATCCGGCGGCGATCTTCCTCCCCCAGGCCGGGCAGCCGCGCCAGCGTCCGCGCCAGCTCCGCCTCCCGGATCTCCTCCGCCCGGGTGCGCAGCGCCGCTATCGTGGGAATGACCTCCCGCGCCCGCCACCACTCGGCGAAGCGGGTCGTCTCTTCTTCGACGATGCGCTCCACCTTGTCCACCTCGCCGGAGCGCGTCTTCAGGTTCTCCTCCGCGATCGCCTGGATGGCGTCGATGTCGTACAGGTGCACGCCCGGCAACTCCGCCACCGCCGGGTCCACGTCCCGCGGCACGGCGATGTCGATGAACAGCAGCGGCCGCTCCCCCCGGCGGTGCAGCGCCGCCTCCACCACCGCCCGGTCGATCAGGTAGTGCTCGGCCGCGCTCGAGCTCAGCACCACATCCGCCTCGGACAGGGCGTCCCCCAACTCCGCGAAGGGAATCGCCCGCCCGCCCAGATTCGCCACCAGCTCCTGCGCCCGCTCCGGGCTCCGGTTCGTCACCAGCAGCCGATTCGCCCCGAACTCCTGGATGTGCCGTGCCGCCAGCTTCCCCGCCTCGCCCGCGCTCACCAGCAGCACCGTCAGCGTCGAAAGATCGCCCAGTAGCCGCCGCACCAGTTGCACTGCCGTCGAACTGACGGACACCGTCTCCCGCCCGATCGCCGTCTCATGACGGGCGCGCCGCCCCACCCCCACGGCGCTGTGGAACAGCCGCCGCAGCGTCGGGTCCAGCGCTCCCTGCTCCTCCGCCGCCAGCATGGCGTCCCGCACCTGCCCGGCGATCTGCGACTCCCCGATCACCATCGAGTCGATTCCTGCCGCCACCCGGTAGAGGTGGCGCACCGCGTGCATCCCCGTCAGCCGCCCGAAGCCCGGCTGCGCCTCGTCGGCGGGGAAGCCCTTCAGCCGCAGGATCGCGCCCGCCAGATCGTCCTGGGATTCCCCTCCCGCCGCCGACACGTAGGCTTCCATCCGGTTACAGGTGGACAGGATTACCCCGCCGCCAAACCGTTCCCGCAGTGCTGTCAGCGCCCCCGGCATTTCCTCCGGAGTAAACGCCAGCCGCTCCCGTAACGCGACGGGGGCCGTTCGGTGGCTCAAGCCGATGGATATAATCGCCATATCCCGTCCTCGTTAGCGGGCCACGCCCGCCCGTAATCCTTCGATAAGCTGCGCCCGTGCCTCGGCCCGCCGGTTCTGCCGCAGCAGCTCCCGCAGCTCCGGCGTCAGCGCTCGCAGCCACGCCGATGAGGGGAACGTGCGTCCTTCGCGCTTTAGCGCGTCCCGCACCTCCCCGCTCAGAGCCGCCAGCTCCGCGTACTCCTCGCCGAACAACGGCTCCAGCTCCTCCCGTACCTTGCGGGACAGCGCCGGGCTCCGCCCCCCCGTGGACACGGCAATCTGAAGGTCGCCCCGCCTCAGGACGGAGGGCAGGATGAAGTCGCAGTTCGGCGGATCATCCGCCGCATTCACCAGCACCCGTTGCTTCCGGCAGTCTCGCGCCACCTCCGCGTTCGCTACCCCGTCGTCCGTCGCGATCATGCACAGGTCGTACCCGGCGGCGTCGCCCCTGCGATATTCCCGCCCCACTGTCGTGATCCGACCCGCCTCCTCCAGCACCCGCAGTGCCGGAGACAGCGCCGGGCTGATCACCGTCACCGCCCCGCCCGCGGTCAACAGGCCCTCCACCTTGCGCGCGCCCACCGTTCCCCCGCCCACCACAAGGCAGCGGCGACCGGTCAGGTCCAGGAACACCGGGTAGTACCCCATGATTCTCGCTTTCCTGTCGCCTTGCGCTCTGCCGTTTCTTCATCGGCGCGGCAGCCAAATGCGGGTCCAGGCTCAGGCTGGCGGGTCTAGGCTCAGCTTGGTCAGCCCCCCAGCGTGTCCAGCACCGCTGCCGCATCCCCGGCGATGCAGGTGAAAATCGGGGTGTCCCGCAGCGTGAACAGGCTCGACTTCGTCTCCCGCAGCTCCATCACCAGGTCCAGGAAATCCTCCGGGTGGTCCGTCTCAAACGCCACCACGAACTCCTGGTCGTCGATCCCGAACGAATAGGTCGTGTTCAACTTCACCCGGGAGTACTTCGTCCCCAGCTTAATGTGCGAGTCCATGATCTCCTGCCGCTGTTCAAAGGGAAGCTGGTACCACTCCCGCGTCTTTACGAACGGGTAGACAAAGAAGTAGCGTCGGTCCGCCGGTCGGATGCGCGTGCGCCGGCCGTCCTGCCCCTCATGGCTGTGGTTGTCGATGTACACCGATCGTTTCGTCATCGCCAGGTAGGAGTGGGCCGTGCCGAGGTAAGCACCCAGCTTTGTGCTCAACAGCCGCGTCGTCACCTCCTGGATCGCCTCCAGGCTCATCGCCGCCTGCCACACCAGGAAATCGCAGTCGCCCCGCATGCCCACCGTGCTGTACGTCCGCGTGAACACCGTCTCCGCCGATTGCTCCAGCACATCGGCGAACGTCTCTCGGGACTCCCGGCGCTCCCCTTCCGGCAGCAGCCGCCACTCCGGCCGCACCTTGAAGAAGGTGAACTTGATGTACTGCCGCGGCGCCGCCGCCGGCGTTGCTTCGTTCGTCATCGCCTACCCCTTGACCGCGCCCAGCGGCGCGTACTCCTCCGGCTCCAGGTAGAAGCGGTGCGCGTATAGGTCCGCCACCCGCGCCATCTCATCCTCCGTCAGGTCCGGTGAGTCTGCCGCCCCGGCGAACTCCACAAGCTGCTCCATCTTGTAGATGTTGGGCAGCACGGAGGCCATATTCGGGTCCGCCAGCAGCCAGCGCAGCGCCGCCTGCCCGATCGTGCGGTCCGGGCGGACCAGGAACTGCAGCGTGTCCACCATCTTCAGACCCGTGGTCAGCCAGCCCCTGGGCCGGTGGCGCCGGTGGTCGTTCTCGTCGAACGTCGTATCTTCCGTGTACTTGCCCTCCAGCAGCCCGGAGGCGTGCGTTACCCGCGCGATCACGCCCGCGCCCCGCTCCCGCGCCAGGTGCGCCAGCGCCTGTCCCGGGTCCTGCTCCAACACGTTGTAGATCTGGTGCAGCACGTCGCAATCGCGGCTGAGCAGCGCCTTCTCGCCCTCCTTCTGCCAGCCGATCGCCGGGCCCAGTGCCGGACCGAAAGAGCGGATCGTCCCCTCCCGTCGCAGGTCCTCCAGCGTGGCCCACAGGGCATCGTTGTCCATCGCGTCCATCTTCGGGTTGTGCAGCTGGTACACGTCCACGTAGTTCGTCCCCAGCCGGCGCAGGCTCTGTTCCAGCGCGTTGCGCACAAAGGCCGGCGACCAGTCCTGCGGAAGCTCCCGCTGCCCGTTGCGCTCGCCGCCGTTCGTATAGAAGTCGTACCCGAACTTGGTGCCGATCACGATCCGGTCCCGCTGCCCGCCGAACGCCTTCGCCAGCAGCTCCTCCGACCGCCCGTTCCCGTAGGAGTCGGCGGCGTCGAAGAAGGTCACCCCCCGCTCGTAGGCGGCCCGGAGCAGCGCCACCGCCTCGTCATCGCTGTACGTCCCCCACCACCCCGTGCTCAGCGTCCACACGCCGAAACCCAGCTCGGAGAGCTGGATGCCCGTGCTCCCCAGTTCACGGTATCGCATTATTCCACCTCGTCCTGTCTCAGGATGTCGATGGGGGCGCCGCCCCCGGCTCGTACGATTCCAGCAGTGCCAGCAGTACCACGTCCGCCAGCGCGATGATCTGTTCCCGTGCTCGCTCCGCGTCCTCCGCGGCCAGCCCGTCCCGGCCGGCGAACTGCTTCGCCGCCTCCGTCAGCCCGTTGCGGAAGAACGTGAACGCCTGCACCGCCTCCCGTGAAGACAGGCCGATGCGGCTCAGCTCCCGTCCGTACTCGTGGCCGATCTCCCCCGCCTCCGTCTCGATCTGGCCGCGTCCCCGCCGGGCCAGGTAATCGGGCACCAGGTCGACCAGCCGCCGACCCAGCAGCCGCAACCGGTCTCGGGACTCCTCGCTCGCTGTCCCTTCGTACCAGGAGGCGCTGTGGCCCCGTTCCCGGCTCAGGTCACGCCGGATGCGCGCCAGCGCCACGTTGCCCAGCCGGCGATAGGGCTGCCCATCCGTTCGCCCGCCGGAGTTCACCAGCGTCAGTAGGTCGCTCTCCGCGAACCGGCGGTGCCCCCCCGGCGTGCGATAGGACCGCACCTGCCCTTCATCCGCCCAGCGGCGCAGCGTGGACTCGTTCACCCCCAGCATGCGGCAGGCGCGCCCGAGGGAGGCCCATCGTGTGGACTCGGAAGGCAGGGCAGGGGGAGATGCGGAGCGAAATGTCACTAAATCTCCCTATTTCTCCAGGAGACCGACCGTTTCGTGAGAATTCTACGAGGGGGATGTCTTCGTGTCAACGTTCACAGATGAGTGGGAAAGGAGGGCTGGTCCGCCCGGACCGCAACGTCAGCGTCCGCGCCGGGGGGAAGGAGAGAACCGTGTCAGGGTAAAGCTGACCAGGGAGATCACCAGCGCCCCCAAGAACGCCGCCCTCACCCCGTCCACCCGGAAGGCCAGCCCCACCTGCCCCGCCGCCCACGCCGTCAGCCCCAGCATCCCCGTGTTCACGATCAGGGTGAACAGTCCTAGCGTCAGCACCTGCAGGAGGCAGCTCATCAGCATGACAAAGGGGCGGATAAACGCGTTCACCAGTCCGAATAACGCCGCCGTCAGCAGCGTCGATTCCCACCCCTCCAGCTCGATCCCGCTCACCATCCCCGCCGCGATCAGCAGGCCAATGGCGTTGATCGCCCAGCGGATGAGAAGCCCCATGTACCAGCCTCCCGTTCCCATCGGTTCGTGGGGACCGGGCGGCCCCTGGATCCAGGTTATCCGCCCGCGCGTAGAAGGACCCGACCTCCGGACCTAGTCCGCTCCCATCGCCCTGAGCAGTGTCGCCATCGCGATCGCCGTCGCCGCCGCGTCCGCGCCCTTGTTCGTCCGCCCGCCGGCGCGGTCCAGCGCCTGCTCGCGCGTGTGCGTCGTGATGACGCCGAAGATGATCGGCACCCCCGTATCTAGCGCCGCCCGCTGGATACCCGCCGCCGCCTGCCCTGCGACGTATGTGTCATGGCTCGTCTCGCCCCGGATCACCGCGCCGATACAGATAACGGCGTCGTAGCGCCCCGCCTCGGCCAGCCGTTTGGCCGCCAGCGGCAACTCGAACGAGCCGGGCACATACGCCTCATCCACGTCCTCATCGCTTACGCCGCCGGCCCGCAGCGCCTCCCGCGCCCCCGCGCGCATCCGCTCCGTGATCTCCGCGTTGAACCGAGCCGTGACCACGGCGATGCGCAGGCCCGCGCCCTCGCCGGACCCCTCGAACACCTTACCCAACGACATCCCCGGTCGGTGCGGGGGCGCCCGGCTTCGGCCGGCGCGCTCCCCCCGGCGGCGGCGACGACTTGAGCAGGTGGCCCAGCTTGGTCCGCTTCGTGTCCAGGTAGCGCACGTTATGCTGATTGGGCACCGTCTGCAGCGGAATGCGCTCCACCACGTCCAGCCCAAAGCCGGAAAGGCCGGCGCGCTTGGCCGGGTTGTTCGTCAACAGCCGGATGCGCTGCACCCCGAGGTCCGCCAATATCTGCATGCCAATGCCGTAATCCCGGCGATCGGCCGGGAACCCCAGTGCCTCGTTCGCCTCCACCGTGTCCAAGCCCGTGTCTTGCAGCGCATACGCCCGCAGCTTGTTGTGCAGCCCTATTCCCCGCCCCTCCTGCCGCATATAGACAAACACGCCCCGGTCCGCCTCCGCGATGCGCTGCAGCGCCAGCTCCACCTGCTCCCCACAGTCGCAGCGGTAGCTATGGAACACATCCCCTGTCACGCACTGGCTGTGTACCCGCACCAGCACCGGCTCATCGCCGCTAATATCGCCCCGCACCAGCGCCAGGTGCTCATCCGGGTCCGTCATGCTCTTGTAGGCCACGGCAAGGAACTCCCCGTAGCGCGTGGGGATGACCGTCTCCGTCACCCGTTCCACCAGCTTCTCCTGCCGGTGCCGGTAGGCGATCAGGTCGGCCACGGAAACGATCTTGATCCCGTGTCGCCGCGCCAGGGTGCGCAGATGCGGCAACCGCGCCATCTCCCCGTTCGGGCGCATAACCTCACACAGCACCGCCGCCGGATATATCCCGGCCAGCTTGCACAGGTCGACGCTCGCTTCCGTTTGCCCCGCCCGCACCAACACCCCGCCATCGCGCGCGCGCAGGGGAAACATGTGCCCTGGCATGATCAGGTCCTCAGGACAGGTGGACGGATCGATGAGCACCCGGCAGGTGTAGGCCCGGTCCGCCGCCGATACCCCCGTGGAAATCCCCGCCGCTGCCTCCACCGATACCGTGAACGGCGTCCCGAAGTGCAGCTCGGAGCGGCTCACCATCATCGGGATCTTCAGCTCATCCAGCCGCGCGCCCGTCATCGGAATACAGACAAGCCCGCGGCCATAGCGGGTCATGAAGTTGATGTGCTCCGCCGTGACGAACTGGGCGGGAATCGTCAGGTCGCCCTCGTTCTCACGGTCCTCATCATCAACAATAATGACCAACCGCCCGGCCTGGTAATCGGCTATCGCTTCCTCAATCGTGGCCAGACCGTGGTTCGTTCTGCTCACGCCCGCTTCTCCTTTACCCCCGCATCTCGCGGAGCAGCTGCTCAACATAGCGAGCCAGGATATCCGTCTCCAAGTTTACGGCGTCTCCGGGCTTACGTCGCGTCAGGTTCGTGTGCTCCTGCGTATAGCGCACAAGCGAAACGGTGAAACTCGCCTCATCCTTCGCCACCACGGTCAGGCTTACCCCGTCCACCGCGATCGGCCCCTTGATTATCACATACCGCAGGATCTCCGCGGGCGTCGAGTAGCGCGCCAGGATCGCGTCGCCCTCCCCTGTCAGCGCAAGCAGCGCTCCCCGCGCCTCCACCACCCCGCGCACCACGTGCCCGCTGAACCGATCCCCCGCCGCGATCGCCCGCTCCAGGTTCACCCCATCCCCCGCATTCAGCCCACCCAGGCTGCTCCGGCGGTATGTCTCCGGCATCACGTTGAAGGCGAACCCCCGTTCGTCCAGCTGCGCCACCGTCAGGTCGACCCCGTTCACGGAAATGCTATCGCCCGGCTTCGTCCCCCCCAGCGTCAGCGCCGCGTCGATGGCCAGCGTCCCCTCCCCGGCTGCCCGCACCGTGCCAACCTCTTCGATGATCCCCGTGAACATCGCTACTCCCCCTCCCCCCGAGTATAGCCCGTCACCAGGATGTCATCCCCCAGCCGCGTTACCTCCACACCGCGCAACCGCAGCGCGTCCGCCATCCGAGTCGCACCCCGGCCGCCCACCGCCGCCGACTCTCCGCCGATGATCAGCGGTGCGATCACCGCCGTCACCTTATCAACCAGCCCCAGGTCGAAGAACCCACCCAGCAGCACGCCGCCGCCCTCCACCAACACCTGCAGCGCCCCCCGTCTCCCCAGCTCATCGACCAGCGCCGCCAGGTTCACCCGGCCTTCCCGCTGCGGCAACTCCACCACCTCCGCACCGCGGGCCGTCACCCCCCGCCGCCACTCTCCGCCCGCCTGCGCCGTCGTCGCCACAAGCGTCGAAGCGCCGGGGGAAAGCACCTTCGCCTCCAGCGGCGTCCTCCCCCGGGAGTCCACCACCACCCGCAACGGCTGATGCACGGCCCCCGTCATACCCTCAGGGCGCGCTGTCAACAGCGGATTATCGATCAACACCGTCTCCACCCCAACGATGATCGCGTCCAACGTCGGTCGCATCCGATGCGCCCACGCCCGCGTCTCCGGCCCGCTCACCCAGCGCGAATCCCCACCCGTCGCCGCGATCTTCCCGTCCAAACTCGCCGCAAACTTCGCGATTACCAGCGGCCTCCCTGTCCGGCGCTGATGCAAAAACCCCTCGTGCAACCGCCGCGCCCCCTCCGCCCCCTCACCCGCGTACACCGCGATGCCCGCCCCCTCCAGCGCCGCCCGGCCGCCCCCATTCACCAGCGCATCCGGGTCATCCAGCGCATAATGAACCTCCCGGATTCCCGCCGCGATGATCGCCTCCGTACAGGGCCCCGTCCGGCCGGTGTGCGGGCAGGGCTCAAGCGTGCACCACAGCGCAGCCCCCCGCGCCGCCTCGCCGGCCATCGCCAGCGCCACCCGCTCCGCGTGGGCACCGCCGGGCGGAAGCGTAGCCCCCTCACCCACGATGCGCCCGTCCTTCACGATAACGGCGCCCACCGACGGATTGGGGCTGGTCGTCCCCAGCACCGCATCGCCCAGAGCGATCGCCCGCGCCATGTATTCCACGCTCGCTTCATTCATCGCAATCGATTCTAACACCGGCGCTACCCCAGAACCGTAGGGACAGGCCTTCAGGCCAGCCTGTCCGCAGCAGCAAGGGGTGAGGCTCACCGCCCCGCAGGTTCCGCTATGCAAGCATCCCACTAAGGTGAAAGCCCGTACGTTTCCGTACGGGCTTTCATTTTCCTATGACCTGGCGGCGGCCTATTTTCCCGGAAAGTTGCCCCTCAAGTATCGTCGGCGCTGAAGCGTTTCACTGCCGTGTTCGAGATGAGAACGGGTGGGTCCACTTCGCTCTAGCGACCAGGTCGCAGGCACACATGTAACGACGGCCCGGAAGACCGAACCGAAACCAACTTGGTAGCGGGAGAGGGATTCGAACCCCCGACCTTCGGGTTATGAGCCCGACGAGCTACCACTGCTCCATCCCGCGATACACCGCAACGTTCACCGCTGCAAAGAAGAGAAGATTACTAACGAGCGTTCTGTCCGGAGCCGCTTTCAAGCGGTCAAGCCCTCGACCATTAGTACAGCTCAGCTTAACACATTACTGTGCTTACACCTGCTGCCTATCAAGCGGGTAGTCTACCCGCGGTCTTACCCGGTTAACCCGGTGGGAGACCTCATCTTGAGGCCGGCTTCGCGCTTAGATGCTTTCAGCGCTTATCCGAACCGGACTTGGCTACCCGGCGATGCTTCTGGCGAAACAACCGGCACACCAGCGGTCCGTCCACCCCGGTCCTCTCGTACTAGGGGCAGACCCTCTCAAGTCTCCTGCGCCCATGGCGGATAGAGACCGAACTGTCTCACGACGTTCTGAACCCAGCTCGCGTACCGCTTTAATGGGCGAACAGCCCAACCCTTGGGACCTACTCCAGCCCCAGGATGCGACGAGCCGACATCGAGGTGCCAAACCTTGCCG
>SHXV01000034.1 GCA_009693105.1 Dehalococcoidia bacterium | reverse complement strand
CTTCACAAAGAACTCGATCTCCATCTGCTCGAACTCACGCGTCCGGAAGATGAAGTTGCCCGGCGTAATCTCGTTGCGGGAGAGCGGCAACACCGCCACCTTCACCGGGGCCAGGCGCGGGTGCAGCCGAAGCACGACGCGCGTCTCTCCCTTGTCGTCCTTCTCCTCGTGATAAGCGTCCAGGAGGAACACCAGGGCGCAGCGATCCAGCCCCGCCGCCGGCTCCACGACGAACGGCACCACGTGCTCGCTCGATTCTTCGTCGAAATAGGTGAGCGACTTGCCGCTATGCTCCATGTGCCGCTTCAGGTCGTAGTCCGTCCGGTCGGCGACGCCCTCCAGCTCGGACCAGCCCATCGGGAACAGGTACTGGATATCGGTGGTACCGGCGGAGTAGTGCGCCAGCTCCTCCTTGGGGTACTCATACAACCGCAGGCGCTCCCGCGACACTCCCAGGTCCGTGTACCAGCGCAGCCGCTCGTTCCGCCAGTAGTCGTACCATTTCAGATCCTCGCCCGGCTTCACAAAGAACTCGATCTCCATCTGCTCGAACTCACGCGTCCGGAAGATGAAGTTGCCCGGCGTAATCTCGTTGCGGAAGCTCTTGCGGATCTGGGCCATGCCGAAGGGCAGCTTGCGCCGCGTCGTCGTCAGCACATTATCGAAGTTGACGAACATCCCCTGCGCCGTCTCCGGCGGCAGGTAGGCCACGCTCGCCTCATCCTCCACCGGCCCGACGAACGTCTTGAACATCAGGTTGAACATGCGCGGCTCGCTCAGCTCGCCGCCGCACTCCGGGCAGATGGGAACCTCCACGAGATCGGCGCGGAAGCGCTGATTGCACTGCTTGCACTCAACGAGCGGATCGGTGAAGTGCCCCACGTGGCCGGAAGCCACCCACACCTGCGGATTGGTGATCAGCGCCGCTTCGATGCCGACCACATCCTCCCGCTCCTGCACCACAGCCTTCCACCAGGCGTTACGCACGTTGCGCTTCAGCTCCGCTCCCAGCGGGCCGTAGTCCCAGGCGTTGGCGAATCCGCCGTAAATCTCGGCGCTGGGGAAGATGAACCCCCGCCGCTTGCACAGCGAAACGAGGGTCTCCATGTCAACCGGGGGCGTGGCGTCCTGCGTCACGATCGGCGCTCCAGAATCAGATTTGGGGTGTCCTGCCGCCCCCCGCAAGTGTAGCACAGGGGCGGCGTCGCACCGGCGCCACCGCTCGGTCGCCGGTAACGAAACCGTTATCCGGCCGAAACATGTTTGTAACACGCTTCGCCCTATCCTTACGCAATCTACCTGAAAGGGGACAGCGCATGCCGGAAATGCCAGAAATCAACTCAGGCGATACTGCATGGATCCTCGCCGCGTCGGCATTAGTCCTGTTCATGACGCCGGGATTGGCGTTCTTCTACGGCGGATTCGTCCGTAACAAGAACGTGCTCGGCACCCTCATGCACAGCTTCATCACCATGGGGATCGTTGGGGTGTTGTGGGTGGTGATCGGATACAGTCTTGCCTTTGGCCCGGACGCGGGTGGCGGCATCATCGGGGATCTCTCCCATTTCGGCTTGAAAGGCGTCGGGGCCGCGGGCGATTCCCAGGCCGGGCCCGGCATTCCCCATGAGGCGTTCATGATCTTCCAAGCCATGTTCGCCATCATCACGCCCGCCCTGATCACGGGCGCATTCGCGGAGCGGGCGAAGTTCGGCCCGTTCCTCATCTTCATCGCGGCGTGGTCTCTCCTGGTCTACGCGCCGGTCGCGCACTGGGTGTTCGACATCGAAGGCTGGATCGCCGCTGACGTGAAGGGGCTGGACTTCGCCGGCGGCACGGCGATCCACGTGAACGCTGGCGCTGCCGCACTAGCCGCCGCCATCTGTTACGGCAAGCGTCGGGGCTTCAAAAAGGAGCCGATGGAGCCCCATGACATCACCTACATTGTCCTGGGCGCCGGCATTCTCTGGTTCGGCTGGTTTGGCTTCAACGGTGGCAGCGCCGGCGCCGCGAACGGCATCGCCGTCAACGCCTTCACCGTGACAAACACCGCCGCTGCGGCCGCCGCCCTGACCTGGACACTGATGAGCTGGTGGATCTCCGGTAAGCCCAGCATCATCGGCGCCGCTGCCGGCGCCGTCGCGGGGCTCGTCGCGATCACGCCTGCGTCAGGCTACGTCCAGCCGATGGAGGCGATCGCGATCGGTGGCGTCGCCGGCATCATCTGCTTCCTCGCCGTCCAGGTCCGCATCAAGGGCAATGTTGACGACTCGCTCGATGTCGTCGCCGTGCACGGTATTGGCGGGCTGTGGGGCGCTCTCGCCACCGGCATCTTCGTGGTGGCGGCAAGCAATACCGGATTCAATGCGCTCGGTGAGCAGGTCGAGGGGCTCGTCGCCGGTGGCGGGCTAGACCAGCTCGGCCGGCAGGCCATCGGCGTGGCCGCCGTCGCCGCTTACTCCTTCGTTGTCACCTTCCTCATCCTCAAGGTGCTGGACCTGACCGTCGGCATCCGCGTCCACGAAGAGGATGAGGTGTCCGGGCTTGATGTATCGCAACACGGGGAGCGAGCATACATCTTCGGCGGGAGCGGGCCCGTGCTCGGCATCCCGGAATCCATCCCGATGGAGACCGAAAGCCACTAACCGCGCGACGTATTGCGGAATAACGTAAGTAAGGAAGGTTTAGCGGACGTGAAGAAGATCGAGGCCATTATCCGGCCGGAAAAGTTGGATGACGTCAAAAACGCCCTCGCGGCCAAGGGATACATCGGACTGAACATCGTGGGCGTCACCGGACGCGGCGTACAGCGGGGCATCGTCCACGCCGGGCGCGGCAGCGAAGCGTACTCCGTGGATATGCTGCCCAAGGTCAAGCTGGAGACCGTGGTGGCGGACAAGAGCGTCGATGATGTCATCAAGACCATCGTCGAGTTCGCTCAGACCGGACATATTGGCGACGGTAAAATATTCGTCTCCTCCGTAGAAGAGGCGATCAGGGTTCGCACCGGCGAGCGCGGCGACGCTGCACTTTAAACAGGGCGCTATCGAATCTATCGTACGGTGGAACGGGAGCCATATGGCTCCCGTTCCACCGTACGATCTCCCGCTCAAGGAGCCGTACGGCTCCTTGACACAGGGTATCCGTCGGGATAAATATTTAATGCAGCGAATAGTAGTTTTCGCACATCTGGCAAGCTCATAGCGAACGACCGATAGCCGCGTCGTGGCACAACCACACCGACGCCAGTCCACACGCTTCAGATCCTCAACGGGTCCTCTCCACATGGCAATCCGGTTCCTGCAACGTCGGGTACCCCCGTTCACGCACATTACACGGCGTGTTCATTGAACGGGCGGGGCGCGATGCTCCCCGGTGACGCTGTTGCGCAGGCGCCCGACGCCGCCGACCTCCACCTCCACCATCTGCCCCGGCAGCAGCGGCTGCGTCGTGCCCGGCGTCCCCGTGAACACGATGTCCCCCGGCTCCAGCGTCATCACCGCGGACGCAAAGGCCAGTACCTTCGGGATCGAGTGAATAAGCTGGGCGGTCGTCGCCGCTTGCCGCTCCTCGCCGTCCACCAACGTGCGCAGCGAAATGTCGCTCGGCGCCAGGTCCGTCTCGATCCAGGGGCCGATGGGCGCGAACGTATCGGCGCCCTTGGCCCGCCACCATTGCTTATCGCCGTTCTGCCAGTCGCGGGCGCTCACGTCGTTGCCGCAGGTGTATCCGAAGATGGCGCTCAGCGCCTCCGCTTCCGTGGCGTGGCGAAGCCGCCGCCCGATGACGACAACTACCTCGCCTTCGTAATCGACACGGCCCGCCCCCGCGGGCAGCACGATGGCGTCCCCATCGCCCGCCAGGGCGGAGGGCGGCTTGAGGAACAGCTCCGGGTTCCCCGGCTCGTCCCGGTCGCTCAGGTGGCTGCGATAGTTGAGCGCCACCGCCACGATCTTCGATGGGGCGATGGGCGGCCCCAGCCGCAATCCCGCCAGCGGCACCCGCTCATCGCTGACACGGTGCTCCCCAAACGGATCGCCGCTGACCGGGCGCACGTAGTCCTGACTCGCTTCCATCACCGCCGTGCGCAGGGTATCCCCCTGCCAGTACCGCAACCAACGCATCAGACGCTCCTCAGAACGGCAAGATAACCTTGCGGAACCGCTCCGCCATGCGCCCATCCTCACCACGCCAGAAGTCCTTCATCCGCTCGAAGAACGCGCTCCCTTCCGGGAACTGGCTCTGGTGCGCCATGAGCGCGGCGACCTTCGTATCCACCACATCCGTTATGTCGACATCGAAGTTCGGGGTGTTGCTCCCCCAGAGGTAGATCTCGCTCACCTTGTGCGTCTCCAGCCCTTCGGCCAGATGCTCCGGGAAGTTCAGCCGGTCCCGCGCCGTCGGGTACACCGCGTCGATGGAGACCAGCCCGGTCGCCCGGTGATCGGAGTGGTTCACCGCCCCCTGAAAGGGTTCGCGCCCCCAGGTGTGGATCAGCGTCTCCGGGTCATGCGTGAATACTGCGCGCGGCCTCACCGTGCGCAGTACGCGCACCACCCGCCCCAGCAACTCCCGCGTGTACAGCAGCTCCCCATCTTCATAGCCAAGGAAATAGACGTCGCGCGCACCCAGGGTCATTGCGGCGTTCCGCTGCTCCTCCTCTCGCATCCGAACCAGTCGCTCCGGCGCCAGATCAGGGTCGCTCGTGCCCTTAGCCCCGTTCGTGCACACCAGGTAGTAGAACTCCCACCCCTCCGCGGCCCACTGCGCGATTGTCCCTGCCGCGCCAAACTCACCGTCGTCCGGGTGAGCGGCGATCACCAGCGCCCGCTTATTCTCCGTCTCTTCCGCCATTCCACGCTCCTTCATTACGTCGCGGCGTCCGCGGCGTCGGCGCCATTGTACGGCCCCCTCTTTCCGCGCGACAATGTGTCCCGTGACACAGGATTCGCCCGGTCCCCTCTCCGAACACAAGCGCCGTCCCGATGGGCGCGAAGAGACGTACCACTGCACGCGGGTGGCCTATGATGGCCGCCGTCTCATCGCCCGCTACGTCTACGAACAGGACTTCCATGCCGATGGCCGCCGCCTGCCGAAGGGGGGATGGACCATCGCCTGGTACTGGCGCCACCGCCGCTACCTGCTCTATCGCATGTACGGCCCGGACGGCGCCCACATCGCCGACCGCTTCGATGTCATCGACCAGGTCCGGCTCCGCGGCGATCGCGTTAGCTACCGCGACCTTTACCTCGATATATGGGTGGACGGCCCCGCTCCCGTGCTGGAGGACGAGGCGGAGCTGGACGCTGCCGAAGCGAACGGCCTGCTCTCCCCCACCGAAGCGCTGCACGCCCGGCGCACCGGCCGGCTGCTTCTGCGGCGGCACCGCCGCATCATCGCGGAAACGGAGGGCGCGCTCGCCCAACCCACGGGGAAGGCCCCCCCCTAGGCGGCGGCCACCGCCCGTTCCAGGTCGGCCTCGTCGATCTTCCCCACCGCGGCCACGGCGACATCCCCCTCGCCGAAGATGCGGCGGGCCACCCGGCGCACATCCTCCGCCGTCACCGCGCTCACGCGCTCTACGACATCATCCACCGTCCGGATCTTCCTCTCCTGGAGCAAGTTCTCCCCGGCGCGTTGAGCCAGCGCCATGCTCGTCTCCAGCCCCAGGCGGAAGTTGCCGGTGGCGTAGTCCCGCGCCTTGCGCATCTCTTCCGGCGATACCGTCTCATCGATGAGCTTGCGGCACTCCGCAAGGATCACCGTCGTCGCCTCCGACGCGTTCTCCGGGCTCACCCCCGCGCTCACGGAGAACAGCCCCGTGTCCGCGTAGCCTGCGGCCCCGGACCCGACCGAGTAGGCCAGCCCGCGCCGCTCCCGCACCTCTCGGAACAGGCGGCTGCTCATGCCGCGTCCCAGCAGAGTGTTGAGCACGGTCAGCGCATAACGGTCGTCGTCGTCTCGGGGGAAGCCCGGCCACGCCAGCGCCAGGTTGCACTGGGAGATATCGCGCCATTCCACGGCGATGCGCTGGTGCATGCCGGGCCGCGCCGGCTCAAACTCCAGCATCGGCCGCGCCGGCAGCGCCCCGAACAGCCGATCCGCCAGATCCATCACCCTCCCGTGCTCCACGTTCCCCCCCACGCTAAACACCATCCGCCCCGGCACGTACCAGCGGTCGATGTGCGACTCCAGGTCGTCCCGCGTGAACGCCGCCACGCTCTCCACCGTCCCTGCGATGCTCCGGCCGATCGGCTGATCGCCGAAGGCGGCTCGGGAAAGCATTTCCCCCACCCACTGCCCCGGCTGATCGTACCCCCGACGGATCTCCTGCTGCACCACCGTTCGTTCCCGGTCGATCTCTCCGGCGTCCAGCAGCGAGTTGCACAGCATGTCCCCCAGTATCTCGGCGGCCAGGTCCACCTGGTCGTAGGGCACGCGGTTCCAGTAACAGGTCAGTTCCTTGCTCGTGTACGCGTTCAGCACCCCACCTACACCCTCGATCGCCTCCGCGATCTGGATCGCGTCCGGCCGTGAACTTGTGCCCTTGAACAGCATGTGCTCCAGATAGTGGAACAGTCCGTTGTAGGGCTCGTCCTCCGACCGTGATCCCGCGCCGATGAAGATGTTCAGACTGACGGACTGCGATGTCAGCAGCGGCGTGGTCACCACCCGCAGCCCATTCGCGAGCGTGTCGATAGTCCAGGATTCAGGCACGGTCACCTCCTTCTTGCCTATCGGTCCAGTATACGGCTATTCTCTTGCACCGGACTTGCGGAATACAGAGTCCGTTTGTGATAGGATTCTCGGTAACCATTTCGCTAGGACGCGCTGCGTTAACTGCGCGCCGGGGAGGTCGCCGTGCAGGCAATAGCCTATCAATCGGCAAAGAGCATCGATGAGGCCGTTTCCGTTCTCCGCCAGTGGGGAGAGCGCGCCCGCGTCCTCAGCGGGGGCACCGACCTCATCGCCCAGCTCCGGGAGGGCCGCCGCCACGATGTCGAGGTTGTCCTCGACATCAAGAGCATCCCCGAAGCCAGGGAGCTTCGCTATAGCCCCGGCCAGGGGCTGTACCTGGGTGCCGCCGTGCCCTGCTACCGCATCTATGAGGACGCCGCCATCGCCCGAGCCTATCCCGCCCTGGCTGATTCCGCAGCCCTCATCGGGGGGATCCAGATCCAGAGTCGCGCCGCCATCGGAGGTAACCTCTGCAACGCCTCCCCCGCCGCCGATGCCATCCCCTCCCTCATCGCCCTGGGGGCCACCTGCGAGATCGCCGGGCCCAACGGACGGCGCACCCTCCCGGTGGAGCAGTTCTGCATCGGGCCGGGGCGTTCCGCACTGGAGCAGAACGAATTCCTCGTTGCCCTCCGCCTGCCGTCGCCCGCCGCGCAGAGCGGATCGTGCTTCCTCCGCTTTATCCCCCGCAACGAGATGGACATCGCCGTGGCCAACGCCGCAGTCGCCCTCACCCTGAACCCGGCGAAGGACCGCATCACGGCGGCACGCGTCGCCATCGGTGCCGTCGCGCCCACGCCCCTGCTCGTGCCGGAAGCCGCTGCCGCCCTCATCGGCGCTCCGCTCACGGAAGCCACCCTCGAACGGGCGGCAGAGGCCGCCCGCGCCGCTGCCCGCCCTATCACCGATATGCGCGGATCGATCGCACAGCGCCGCCACCTGGCCAGGGTGTTAACGCGCCGCGCCATCGAAAGCGCAATCCAACGTGCAAAGGAATCGTAAGAATGAGCGAGCGCGTCCAAATCCAGGCCACTATTAACGGAGAACCGGTGCAGTTCCTCGCGGAGCCCCGGCAGAGTTTGCTCGAGGCCTTGCGTGACGAACTTGGCATGACCGGCGCCAAGGAGGGCTGCGGCAACGGCAACTGCGGCGCCTGCAATGTCATCCTCGATGGGCGGCTCGTCGATTCCTGCATCGTCCTTGCCGCCGAGGTCGAAGGTCGCTTGCTCACCACTATCGAAGGGATCGCCCAGGGCAACCACCTTCACCCCCTGCAGCAAGCATTCTTGGAGGAAGCTGCGCTACAATGTGGTGTGTGCACGCCCGGCTTCATCGTCGCGGCAAAGGCGCTCCTTGACCGAACACCCCACCCGACGGAAGACCAGGTCCGCCACTGGCTGGCCGGCAATCTTTGCCGATGCACCGGCTACGACAAGATCGTTCGCGCCGTCCTGCGCGCATCGGAATCGACGGAGGCAAACGCCTGATGGTTCTGGAAACGGAAAAGAAGCAGAAGAAGTACAAGGTCATCGGCACCCGCCCCATCCGTCCGGACGGACTGGACAAGGTGACCGGCCGCGCCCGATTCGGGGCCGATATCGACCTGCCCGGCATGCTCCACGGCGCTATTCTGCGCAGTCCCCACGCCCACGCCCACATCGTTCGGATCGACACCAGCAAAGCCGCCGCCCTGCCCGGCGTGAAGGCCGTGGTCACCAACGCTGATTTCCCGCACGTGCCCGCGGAAGAGCTAAGTCTGGGCGAAGGCGCGGTCAACCTGGTCCACCTGCGCCAGAACGTCCTGGCGGAGGACAAGGTCCTTTATCACGGCCACGCCGTCGCCGCCGTTGCCGCCACCAGCGCCCACATCGCCACGGAGGCGCTGCGTCTCATCGACGTCACCTACGAACTGCTGGAGCCCGTCCTCGACGTCCGTGACGCCATGAAGCAGGGCAGCCCCATCCTCCACGCCGATTTGCGCACAAGGGACATGGGCAAGGACGGCGATATCCCTTCCAACATCGCCTCCCACCTCCACTTCGAGTTGGGTGACGCAGACCACGCCTTCGGCGAAGCCGACGTGGTCATTGAGCGCGAGTTCACCACGCGGATGGTGCACCAAGGCTATATCGAGCCGCACAACGCCACCGTCAGCTGGGACGAGGACGACCACCTCACCATCTGGATGAGCACCCAGGGCGCCTTCAACGTCCGTGACCAGATGGCCCGGCTACTCCGCCTGCCCGTGCACAACGTCCGCGTCGTCCCCATGGAGATCGGCGGCGGCTTCGGCGGCAAGATCTCGGTCTACCTGCCGCCCGTCGGCGCTATCCTCTCCCACAAGACTGGGCGCCCCGTGAAGCTGGTGATGAACCGCACCGAGGTTCTGGAAGCGACCGGCCCCACCTCCGGCTCCTACATCAAGCTCAAGATGGGCGCGACCAAGGACGGCCGCCTCATCGCTGCCAGGGGCGAGCTGGCCTACGAGGCCGGCGCCTTCCCCGGCTCCCCCGTCGGCGCGGGCTGCATGACCATGCTCGGCCCCTACGACATCGCCAACGCCACGATCGATGGCTACGACGTGGTGGTGAACAAGCCGCGCGTCGCCGCCTACCGCGCCCCCGGCGCCCCGATCTCCGCCTTCGCCTGCGAGAGCGTCGTCGATGAGCTTGCCGAACAGCTGGGCATCGACCCCCTCCAGTTCCGGCTCCAGAACGCGTCCAAAGAGGGGACACGCCAGCTTCGCGGCACCACCTTCCCCCCCATCGGCAACGTCGCCATGATCAAGGCGGCCCTGGCGTCCGATCACTACAACGCCCCGCTGGAAGGCCCTAACCGCGGCCGCGGCGTCGCCAACGGCTTCTGGTTCAACGCGGGCATGCAATCCAGCCTCAACGCTTCCGTCAACGGCGACGGCACGGTCAGCCTGATCGAGGGCAACACCGACATCGGTGGCACCCGCGCCTCGATCGCTATGCAGCTCGCCGAAACGCTAGGCATACCCATGGAGGCCGTCCGGCCCACCGTCGTCGATACGGACTCCGTCGGCTACAACGCCGTCACCGGCGGTAGCCGCATCACCTTCGCCAGCGGCTGGGCCGCCTACGAGTGCGGCATGGACATCCGCCGCCTGATGTGCGCCCGCGCCGCCGCCATCTGGGACCTCGGCGAGGACGATGTCGAGTACGTGGACGGCGTCATCCGCGCCAGGAAGGATGCCGCCAAGAAGTTCACCTTCGCTGAACTCGCCGGCCGAATCAACAGCACCGGCGCCCCCATTATCGGCAACGCCAGCGTCAGCCCCCAGACCGTGGGCGGCGCCTTCGCCCTCCACATCGCCGATGTCGAGGTCGACCCGGAGACGGGCAAGGTCCAGGTGCTGCGCTACACCGCCTTCCAGGACCCCGGCACCGCCATCCACCCCGCTTACGTGGAGGGACAGATGCAGGGCGGTGCCTCCCAGGGCATCGGCTGGGCGCTGAACGAGGAGTACTACTACAACGCCGACGGCACGCTGGCCAACGCCAGCTTCCTCGACTACCGCATGCCGACGACGCTCGATCTGCCCATGATCGACGCCGTCATGGTGGAGACTCCGAACCCCGGCCACCCCTACGGCGTGCGCGGCGTCGGCGAAGTGCCCATCGTACCGCCGCTCGCCACCATCGCCAACGCCGTCTACCGCGCCACCGGCGTCCGCTTCCGCGACCTGCCCATCTCCCCGCGGCGTGTGCTCAAGGAGACGCAGGGACTGGAGTAGCCCCATGGCAGCAGTCTGGATCCCGCCCCAGCTCCGCTACCTCACTCGCGGCGCTGAGCGTGCCACCGTGCCCGGCGATACCCTGCGCGCCGTCATCGACGCCCTGGACGCCGCCTACCCCGGCCTGCGCGACCGCCTTTGCGAGGCCGATGAGATTCGCGGCCACATCTCGATTGTCGTCGATGGCGACGTCACCCAGCGGGGACTGACCCAGCCTGTGCGGCCGGACAGCGAGGTCCAGATCATCCCGGCCATCGCGGGCGGCTAACCCGGCTGCCTCGATTCCCACTCCTCCCGCAGCAGCCCGAAGTAGACGTGCTCGATCCGCTTGCCGTCGCGGCCGATCTCGTGCCTGCGCAGGACCCCTTCGCGCTGAAACCGCAGCTTCTCCAGCACCCGTTGGGAACGCGAGTTCCGCACGTCCGTAAAGGCAAACACTTTCTCCAAACCCAGTTCACTAAAACCATAATGGACAACGGCAGCAGCGGCTTCGGGCAGGAGCCCGCCGCCCCAGCAACGCACAGCAAGGCCGTACCCTAACTCAGCTCGGCGCTTGTCCAGATCGATGTGAAGCTCTATTCCACCAACGACGTGTCCCTCATACTCGATCCCGAATCTCGTGCTCCTCTGGTCGAGCACACACCGCGCGATATACTCCTCCGCGTCGGCACGAGTGTACGGATACGGCACGATCCGCCGCAGGTATCGGGGACCACTCCTCATCCTGCGCGTACGCCAGCACGTCCTCCACGTCGTCCCAGCGCAAGGGGCGGAGGAGCAGCCGCTCCGTCCGTAACTCCACCATCGCCTCACGCCCCCCGAATCCACCGCACCAGCACCCCCTGCCGCGGCGCGAACAGCCATGCCAGCAGGAAAAAGCCCGTCACCACCAGCACGATCATCCCCCCCGCCGCCAGGTCCGCGTGATACGACACGTAGAGCCCGATGATCCCCGCCGCCATCCCCAGCAACGCGCTGGTCGCCATCATCGGCACGAGCCGATCCGTGAGCAAGCGCGCCGTCGCCGCCGGCGTGATCAGCATCGCCACCACCAGGATGTTCCCCACCGCCCGCAGCGAAATGACGATCGCCATCGCCACCATCGTGTACAGCAGCAGGTCCAGCCAGAACACCGGCAGCCCCATCGCCTGCGCCATCTCCCGGTCGAACGCCACCGCCACCAGTTGCCGCCGCAGCAGCAGCGCCACCAGCACGATGCCACCACCCACCCCCATCGCCAGCAGGATGTCTTCGCGCGATACCGCCAGCACCTGCCCGAACAGGAACGCCGCCAGGTCCCCGGTGTAGCCCTGGTGCGAGCTGAGCAACACGATCCCCAGCGCGAACGCCCCCGCGAACAGCACGCCGATCGCCGCGTCCTCGCGCACCCGCCGCGTCTGTGTGATCGCCCCCAGCCCGAACGCCGTCAGCAGCCCAAACACGGCCGCCCCCACGAACACGCCGCGCCCCAGCAGGTAGGCGATCACCACCCCCGGAAACACCGCGTGGGCAATGGCGTCGCTGATAAAGGCGATGCCCCGCACCACCACGTAGGTGCCCAGGAAGCCCGCCACCAGCCCCACCACGATCACGGCCGCGAACGCCCTCCGCATGAAGTCGAACTGCAACGGATCGGTCAGCGGGTCAGTGATGAATAACATTTTCCGTCACCTCCGCGTGCGGCCCACCCTCCCCGATGTGCACGTGCCGCCCAAACGTCGCCTCCAGCAGCGCGGGCGTGAACGTCTCGGCCATCGGCCCGTAGGCGATGACCCTTGTGTTCAGCAGCAGCAGCGTGTCGCACGTGTCCGCCGTCGTGTTCAGGTCATGCGTCGTGATCAGGATCGTCCGCCCCTCCCCGTGCAGCTCCGCGAGCAGCGCCAGCACCAGCTCCATCGTCCCCGCGTCCACCCCGGTCAACGGCTCATCCAGCAGCAGCACCCTCCCCTCCTGGGCCAGCGCCCGCGCGATGAACACGCGCTGCTGTTGCCCGCCGGACAGCTCCCCGATGAGCGCCTCGCGCCGATCCGCCATCCCCACCCGCTCCAGCGCCCACGCCACGATCTCGCGATCCCGCCGGCCGATGCGCCGCCACGGCGCCATGCCGCGCAGCCGCGCCATCATCACCACGTCCCCCACCGTCAGCGGAAAATCCCGCACCTCCGTGTGGTGCTGCGGCACGTAGGCGAAGGCGCCGCGCGCCTGCTCCGGCGTCCGCCCACCGATCCGCACCTCACCGGCCGCCAGCGCCGTCGTGCCGAGCAGCGCCCGCAGCAGCGTGCTCTTCCCCGATCCGTTGGGGCCGATGACCCCGACGTAGCGCCCCGGCTCCACCCTCAGCGTCACGTCCTCCAGCGCCGGCCGCTCCCCATAGCGGACGCTCACATGCGAAAACTCGATGAGCGGTGTCGTCTCCATACCTACCCCTGGCAGCGCTCGAGCGCCGCCACTATCATCCTGGTATCCGCGCGCATCATGCCGACATACGTGTCAGCGCCGCTCCCCGCCGGGCCGAGCGAATCGACGTAGAGGCCCGTTACCAGCCGCTTGCCCGTATCGCGTGCCACCTGCTCCATCAGCCGGGTGTCTGCTGATCCCTCAGCGAATATCCCCGGGACCTTCGCCGCCCTTATCACCGCTAATGCCTTCGCCAGATCCGCCGCCGATGGCTCCGAATCTTCGTTCGCGGACGGATTGACGGCGATGATTTGGTAGTCGTAGGCAGCGGCGAAGTAAAGCAGCGAGTTGTGCTCCAGCACCAGCGTCCGGCAGGGCGCCGGCACCCGGTCGGTCTCGCTGCGGACGTATCCCTCCAGTCCATTAAGCTCCTTCAGGTAATCCGCCGTGTTGACCCGATACAGTTCCGCGTTAGGACCGTCCGCGGCGATCAGGGCATCGCGGATGTTCTCCACCATCCGCTTCGCGTTCGCCACCGCCATCCATACGTGCGGGTTCTCCTGTAAGGTTGGGACGCCATCCGTGACCGTCACCGTCCGCTTTCCGCTCAGCGCCTTATCCAGAAACGCGTCCAGCCCCAGCCCGTTGCGTAGCACCAGATCCGCATCGGCGATGGCCCGCCGCGTCTTCGGAGTTAGCTCGATCTCATGCGGGTCCTGGTTCGCGCCCACCAGCGACGTGACGTTCGCCTTCCCCCCGGCGATGGACCGCGTCATGTCCGCGATCTGCGTCGTCGAGGCCACGACATCGAACCCGGTCGCCCCCGGCGTCGCCGTCGGCTCGCCGGAGTCCCCACCCCGGCAGGCCCCCAGCGCAACGACAGCCGCGCCCAGAGCTGTAGCGATGCCGACCGTGCTGATATGTAGTCTCATATACCCTCGTCGAAAAGGCCGGTCGGACCGGCCTAGTTTCCTCCGGGAGCCACGCCTCGGCCGGGCCGGCACCCCGCGCAGCGCCCGTAAATCTCGATCCAGTGCCCCTCCATCGCGAAACCCGCCCGGCGCGCTAGCTCCTCCACCCCGGACACGTCGTAATCGCTGAAGTCCTCCACCGCGCCACAGGATGTGCAGGTCAGGTGGTGGTGGTGGC
>SHXV01000003.1 GCA_009693105.1 Dehalococcoidia bacterium | reverse complement strand
CGTGAGGCAGCTCACCACGGGGCCGTTGATGTTCCCCTCCGGCATCCTGGCGGACTTTGCCCGGCGCAGGACTGCGCTGATCCTCGGCGGCGCCCTTTTGGCCTTCGGCATCGGCTATGCGCTGGTAGCTCAGGCCCCGACCTATCATTGGCTGCTGCCCGCGGTGTGCTTCCTGGGGATAGGGACGGCGCTGTGGCACCCCAGCGCCATGGCCGCCATTTCCATGCGCTACCCGGACCGGAGGGCCAGCGCGCTGGCGATCCACGGCAGCGGGGCCAGCATCGCCGATGCGATCTCCCCTATTGCCATCGGCGGCCTGCTTCTCCTGATGGGCTGGCGGAACATGCTGACCCTGATGCTGATCCCCGCCGTGGTGCTGGGCTTCGCATTCTGGCGCGGCCTGGACGGCGCCTTTCGGGACCAGTCCGGCACCCGGCCCACGCTCCGGGCATACGTGACCGACGTGAAGAGCATGCTGCGTCATCGGATCGTCCTGGCGATTATCGGGGTTACCGTGTGCACCAGTATGGCCAGCCTGATCACTCTGACCTTCTTTCCTGTCTACCTCAAAGAGGACCTGGGCTACTCCATCTTTCTGCTCGGGGTGCACATCTCGCTGCTCTATGTCATGGGCGCGGTATCCCAGCCTATCCTCGGCCGGCTGTCCGACCGGTTCGGTCGAAAGGCGGTATTGCTGCCCAGCCTGATCGTGTTCGGCCTCCTGTATTTGGCGCTCGCCGTAGCCGCCCCTGGCATCGAGTTCGGACTGGTGGTGGGCGCCATGGGGCTGTTCTTCTATGCGCTGGCCACCGTCAACCAGGCGGCGATCATGGACGTGGCAAGCGAGCGGGTGCAGGCCTCCACCATGGGAGTGACATCATTGCTGGGGCAGGTTGTCACCCTTCCTTCGCCTATCCTGGCGGGATTGGTGGTGAACCAGTGGGGTCCGCAGGGCGCGTTCGCGACCTCCGGGATCATCGTCTTGATCGCTGCCCTGCTCCTGGCGCTGATCAAAGTGCCCCGGTTCACGCGGCCGACGCCCCCCACGGCGGGTTAGCCGGGCGCTTGCGCCTACCAGAGCTACGCCGCGGTCAGATCGGCATAGGCGCGGATTTAATCATGCCGAAGGTCGCCCCTGTGGATCCTGGATCACCGCGAACCGGCCTTCCTCGAATGAGGGGCCGGGTTTGTTGTCGCTTTTACGTGATCCGCCCATAGGCATAGTTCACCATTGCTGCGATGAATGAAAATCGGGGCTGGCCCAATCCTCTTAGTATCGAAGTCTTCGGTTCTCCTATTTGGGGTTGGCTGTTTCTTGCAGCACTCGTGGCGGGAATCGTCTGGCAGATCGTTTATGCGGATTATGAAGAGCCGTGCCCAGATGCTCGCGACTACGATAATTGCATGTCTTTGTATGAAGAAGCGAGATACAAAGGGCGCTAGTTTCCTTACGTGCTATGAGGGGATAATTACCCAAACTTAAGACCCGGACCCCGACAAATGTTTTCCTTGGGGCAAGTTCGGAGGAAGGGTGCGCCATAAAGAGCTGGTACCGGGGGATTCCCCCGTACCAGCTCTCATCTCGCGTTAGCTCACGTTTGTCGGCGCTTCTACCTGCGCGTGGCATAGGCCCCGGCGCTGGCTCGGTACGGCGGCCGCCGGGTGGGGGAGCCCCGCATCCCGCGCTGCGGCATCTCGGGGCCACGGTAGGCCGCGGCATCGCCGACCTGCAGGCGAGCGGCGTCACGCTCCTCGTGCGGCAGCACCAGCGTCACGACAAGGCCCGATGCCCCCGCCCGGCCGGTTCGCCCGGAACGGTGGACGTAGGTCTTGTAGTCGTCCGGCATATCGAAGTGGATAACGGTATCGACGCCGCTGACGTGAATGCCGCGCGCTGCCACGTTTGTCGCCACCAGGGTAGGGATGGTGCCCGCCGAGAAGCCGCGCAGCACGCGCTCCCGCTGCGGCTGGCTCATCCCGCCGTGGATACGGCCGGCGCCGACCCCTTCGTGCTCCAGCTGCTGCGCCACCCGATCGGCGGCGCGCTGCGTGCGCACGAAGATGAGCGAGCGCACTACGTCGCGGCAGAGCTTCGCCGCCGTCTGGATCTTGTTCTCCGGGGTCACGCGCACAAATCGTTGCTCCACGTTGTCCAGGGTCAGCGTCGATTGCTCGATCTCGTGGTGAACGGGGTCGCGCTGATAGCGGCTGACGAGCACGCTGACCGCGTCGTCGAGCGTGGCAGAGAACAGCAGCGTCTGCGCCGGGCCGTGAAGGCGGCGGAGGATGCGATCGACCTGGGGCAAGAACCCCATGTCAGCCATCTGATCCGCCTCGTCCAGTACCACCATCTCGACATCGGAGACGGCGACAGCATTCTGATCGAGCAGGTCGTTCAGCCGCCCCGGCGTCGCCACGACGATGTCGATGACGCCGCGGAAGGCCTGGATCTGGCGATGCATCGATACGCCCCCGTAGACGGCCAGCAGGCGAAGCCCGCGGGCGGCGGCATAGGGTGTGAGCACGGTCGTGATCTGCAGGGCCAGCTCTCGCGTGGGGGCGAGGATCAGGGAGGAAGGCCGCCCCGGCCGCGCCTGGCGTGCGAGCTGCACCACCGGGATGCCGAAAGCGAGCGTTTTACCGGAGCCGGTCTCCGCCTTGCCGCACACGTCGCGGCCGGCCAGGGCGTCCGGCAGCGTCGCTGCCTGGACGGGAAACGGGTCCGTAATCCCGGCGCGGGTGAGCACCTGCACCAGGTCTGGTGCGACGCCGAGCATCGCGAAGGTTGGGGTGGGTGACATTGTTTGCGGTCCCGCCGTATTGGCGGAACGCGCGCTGGGCATGGTCAAAAAGAAACTCCATTCGTCTACTGATTACGAGCGTGTGGCCATCAAGGTCACTCCGCTGGAACCGGACGAAAGGAGTGAAACAGGTTAACCATTGTGGCGCACGTTGGTACGCCATCTCGTTGTGGCACAATTATACCATAAGATCGGCGTGGCCGGTAGGCTACTTCTTCTTCGGCCCCTTGTTCTCCATGGGAGGCTTCGCTGCCCCCTTCTTCTTCGTGTTGCCACCCTTCTTGGACATTAGGCCCCTCTTTTCTCACTCCGGCAGTTTTTCCCAGTATAACAGGTCGCGCTTCTGCTAGACTGTGGATAGTCGCTCAGAGCACTCCAGTTCACCCTTTTTCGATCCCGCTTCTGCCCATAGCGGAGACGGCGGAGAGGACATGGTATGCCAGAGATCGCGGAAGCGAGCGGCCAGCCCGCGCTCGAGTGCGTTCATCGCTGGATTCTCCGGAGCCTGCAGGATAGCAGAGGCGTGACCGTCGGCTCCTGCAAGCTTTGCGGAGAGACGCGGGAATTCACGAATGAAGCCAATCGCTGGCGCGGCACCCACAGTGCCGGCGCACGGTAGGAGGTAATAGATGCAGGGTGGTGACAATGGCCGGCGGTAACAAGGGAAACAGCACAAAGGGAAAGAAACGCCAGAGCCAGATGGCCGAGCGCCTGCAGGCAAAGCAGCGCAAAGATGACGCCAAACGAATGAACCGCAAGCGCGACCGCTAAAACGCCGCCCCGGTTACCGCCGTATCAGCCCGGGCTTAATCGAGACCATGGTCGGGAGCGAAGCCTCGTCGCAGCGTGTTCTCCGTGAGTACCCGCGTCTGGGTGAACTGGCGGAGGTAGTCCGGCCCGCACCATGAGGAGCGGTCGATGGAGCATCGCCATTCGCTGCATGCCGGGGAGTCCTCGCCGCTGAGGTCAGGCGATCCGTCAGGCCTTGCGCGGCCCCCTGCGGGGCACGAAGACGCGCTGCGGATCCGTCGTCGAAAAGTCACGGCTGACACCGCACCGCTTGCACTTCCCGACGCAGTGTTCCCCCCTGGGCGACGCGATGAGCCAGTGATGAATACACGCGGCGGAGTCCGGCGAGGATGGCTCCAACGTGCTTACCAACGGCGGCCGCCGCCGCCATCGCCGCCACCGCCATCCCGCCGAGGCCGGCCGCCGGCGCCGCCCGTTCCGGGTTCTCGCGCCTCGTTCACGGTGAGCCGGCGCCCTTCGAATTCCTTATCGTTCAGGTCATCTATGGCGCGCTGGGCATCGGCGTCGGAAGCCATCTCGACGAATCCGAACCCCCGTGACTGCCCGGTGTCACGGTCCATGATCACCGAGGCCGAGGTGACTTCGCCGATCTGCTCGAAGTACGTGCGCAGCCCCTCTGAGCTTGTGGCGTAGGCGAGTCCCCCGACGTAGAGCTTCTTTGCCATTGTGGTACACCTCCTCGTGTTAAGGCCGCAGGCGGCTTCCAAGCCGGCCGGGCGCCTAGCCGTATTCTACTCCATTTGGACGACAACGCGTGATCTAAGATATGAGGGCGCCGATGCGGAGTCAACACGCAGTGGCGCCCGGCTCCCGCGAAGCGCGGGTCCGAGGGAGGGGAATCCTTGATCAGGCCAACCGGGCGGGCTTAGTCGTGCTCCTGCCCTTGTTCTTGTTCTCGCCTTTTGTTTTGGAAGCCTCGGCGCAGATTGGCGACTACCGCGATTTCTCCGCCTCCTCGTCGTCGGCCTCGTCACCCCGGTTTGGGTGCTCGCAGTCCTTGTTGTCCTCACTCTCCGCTGCATCGTCCGTGTCGTCTTCCTCCAGCGCGGAAGCGGCGACGGTTGCTGTGGGAGTGGGACTGGCCGTTACGATCGGGCGGCCTCTCGACGGGTGGAGCAAGCGCTCCCCATCGTGCGCGGCGGTGCAGGCTGCTTTGCTCACGGCTTCGCCGCGGCCGCGCCCCGGCATCGTAGAGGCGATCGCATCGTGAACGGCGGAGCTGACGTCGCGCCCTTCCAGGGTGGGCGCAGCTGTGGTGGGCGCCTTCACCTTCGCCTCGTCTGAATCGTTCGCGGAATCCCCGATCTCCTGATGCAGGCCGATAACCTCCAGCGCCATCCCCGGAAGGTTCGGCCCTCCCAGCGCCGCCGAGGCCCCGACGCCCCCGCCGGCGACGATGGTGACGGCTATCGCCGACGCCGCTGCCTTTGTTGCGATGGCCGTAAAGATGGAACCAAGCATCCGTGCCTCCCTCATCGTGCAGGGGGAGCAAATGGAGTTCCCCCACCCGTCCTGTAAAGAGAGACGGCGGCGGGCGCCATTCCTTACAGCACAACGAACAGGGCCGTCGAATTACTCGACGGCCCTGAGTTCGGCAAGGGGCGAGGCTTCGTCAGCCCTGGAGGAACGGGGTCACCGCTTCCAGGAACCCGACCGTGTTCTGGGAATGGACGTTATGGCCGCAGCGGGCCACTTCCACCAGCGTGCCCTGGCGTAGGGCCGCCTGGAACCGCTGCGCCATCTCCGGCAGCAGGATGTTGCTGGACTCCCCCCGAACGATGAGCGCTGGGCACTCGATCTTCCCCACCTCATCGTATCCCGGGGTCGTGATCCCATCGTTGGGCACGATCCGTCGTTGATCGCGCTTCGTCGCCAGCTTTCCGTCTACCAGCTTCAGCATGTTATAGCCCATGGTGCGGCGGATGTGCTCCGGCGTGCGGAAGCGGTCGTATTCTGATACCCGCCGGACGTACTCCTCCTCCGTATCGATCTCATGCATGCGGCTGATGAATCCGCCGATCTGCTCGGAGCCGGAAGGCGCGCGCTCCGGGCCGATATCGACAAACACCGCTTTGCGGGCCAGCCGGGGGTTCTGGGTGAGCAGCCGCATCGTTACCATGCCACCCATGGAATGCCCCATCACGATAGGGTGATCCTCCTCAAACAGCTCAGCAAATCGCTTCGCGTCATCCGCCATCCCCTGCTGGGAAGAATCGCCGTCGCGGGGCCATTCGCTGTCCCCATGGCCGCGCTGGTCCACGGCGATGATGTGGTAGCGGTCGGACAGGTTCAGGCTGACCAGGTCCCAGCTGTGCGCGCTCTGGTTCCCGCCGTGGAGCATGAGGAGCGGTGTCGATTTCGGGTCGCCCCACTCCAGGCAGTGGAAGCGCAGCCCGTTCACAACGACGTTGCGTGACACATACCGGACCGGGCGCTTGACCGCGATGCCCAGGTCCGCGGCGCTCTGCAGCAGGCTCTCGAACTCCTTGCTCTGCGTCATATCGAGCGGCTCGAGCCCGGGTGCGAACGTGTTGAAATACATGATGCCCATCCTCTGCGCTATGCGGGGATCGGTTCCCCGACGCGGGGGATTGTACATCACCGCGGCATCTTCGCAATGGCCGAGTGGAAGTTTTACGCGCTTGACGCGTTCCGGTACACTACGAATCGTTCAGAGGCATCGAAACAGGGTAACGAAGCGAAGCAAGGAGACCGGCTATGGCAGGACCGCTTGAAGGCATCCGGGTCGTCGATATGGGGCACGCCGGCGTGGGGCCGTATGCGGGCTCCATCATGGGCCAGCTGGGCGCGGACGTGATCAAGATCGAGCCGCCCTGGGGCGACATCATTCAGCAGAGCGGCGGGCGGGGCATCGAGGACGAGAAACGTGACATGAGCACGTTCTACATCGGCTGCAACCTGAGCAAGCGCGGCGTCATCTTCAACCTGAAGGAAGAGAAGGACCGCGAGATCTACTACAAGCTGATCGAGACCGCCGATGTCTACATGGACAACTGGCGCGCCGATGCCGCGTCCCACACCGGCATCGACTACGCATCGCTAAGCAAGATCAACCCGCGCATCGTCTACGTCAACTCGTCGGGCTTTGGCGCCCGCGGCCCCTGGTCCAAGATGGGCTCGTACGACGGTTACGGGGAGATGTTCTCCGGCATCACCAGCTTCACGGGCGATATCGGCACCCGCGGCGAGAAGGCCCGCGGCGGCGTTCGCATCGATACCCAGACCTCGCTCTGCCTCGTCGAGATGATCATGAGCGGCCTCTACTATCGCCAGATCACGGGGAAGGGCCAATTCATCCAGGGCTCCCAGATGGAGTCTGCGGTCCAGTTGGCGACCGTCCGATTCGCTGAGCTCAACTTCGGCCTCACCCCCAAGCCGATGGGCAGCGGCCACCCCTTCATGGTGCCGAGCCGCGCCTACCGCACCAAGGACGATGCCTGGATCGCGGTCACCGCCCATAACGAGCGGGACTGGCGCAACCTCTGCCTCGCCCTCGGGCGCAGCGATCTCATCTTCGACGTCCGCTTCCACAACAACGCCGCCCGCGTCGAGCATCGCGACGCCTTGGACGCCGCCCTGGACGGGGTTTTCGCGACCCGTACGGCGGAGGAATGGTTCGAGGGGCTGCAGGCGCGCAAGGTGCCCTCCGGCACGAAGGTCACCCACATGCAACACATCACCGACCCCCACATCATGGGCCAGGACATGCTGCGGCCGATGAGCACCTACTGGCGGGACATGATCCTGCCCACGCTGCCCATCAGGTTCAGCGAGACACCGCGGGAGACCCGCGCCGGCCCCCGCCCCGGCGAGCACACCAAGGAGATCCTGGCCGAGCTCGGCTTCCCGCCGGAGCGCGCCAGTGAGTGGGTGGGGCCGAACCAGCGCGTCGCGACCGCACAGGCAGGGAGGTAACGACGATGGCTGGACCGCTTGAAGGACTCCACGTAATCGAACTGGCGGAGGGATGGGCCGGGCCCTTCTGCGCCATGGAACTCGGCGATATGGGCGCCGACGTCGTCAAGGTGGAGCCGCCGAGCGGCGACTTCACCCGGCAGCTGGGCCCACCCTTCCCGCAAGGGGAGAGCATCCCCTTCTTGGCGATCAACCGGAGCAAGCGCGGCATCACGCTGGACCTAGAGACGGAGCAGGGCAAGGACGTTCTGCGCCGTCTGATCCAGGACGCCGATGTCCTCATCGAGAGCTATCCGCCTGGCGAGGCCGACCGCATGGGCATCGGCTACGAGGCGATGAAGAAGCTCAATCCCCGCCTCATCTACGCCACCGTTACTCCTTACGGCCAGGAAGGCCCCTATCGGGACCGCGTCGGTTCCGAGCTGACTACCCAGATGGTGGCGGGCTGGACCGCTTACTTCGGTGAGCAGGGCGGCCCCCCCGTGATCATGGGCGGGGAGCAGGCGAACCTGTTCACCGGTAAGTACCTGACGATCGGCATCCTCGCCGCGCTGGACGGCCGCGCCCGCGGCGGTAAGGGTCAGCGCGTCGATATGTCGCTGCTGTCGGCGCTCGTCGGCCAGCCCATGGCCTACGTCTCCGATGACTTCCAGTTTACCCCGGAGGAGCGGGAGCGCACCGCCGCTATGCGCGCCGGGCTCAGCGGCGCCGGCGGACCGAACCGCGGCCTGGCGACGAAGGACATGTCGATCGACTTCATGTTCTACGTTAGCGGCTACATCCCCAACGACGAAGCGTGGCTCGGTTTCTTCCGCGACATCGGCGCACCCCACCTGGCGGAGGACGAGCGATTCCAGACACAGCCCAACCGGACGGCAAACAAGAAAGAGATGGACGCCGAGATGGAGAAGGCAATGGCCAAGTTCACCGTCTACGAGGTGATGGACCTTTGCCTGAAGTATGGGGGCATGGCGTCGCCCTTCCACACCCTGGAGGCGATGGCGAACCACCCGCAGGCGCAGGCCAACGAGATGATCATCACGGTGAACCACCCCACGCTGGGCGAACTCAAGATGATCGGCCTGCCCTCCTGGTACCACACCTCGACGGCGAAGGTCGTCCTCGCCCCGCCCACGCTGGGCCAGCACACCATCGAGGTGCTGGGGCAGGCGGGGCTAAGCCAGGCCGAGATCGAAAATCTGCTCACGGCGGGGGTCGCCTGACACACCTGTCAGGAAACGTACCGAAGGGGCCGCGGCAACGCCGCGGCCCCTTCGGTACGTCAGTGCTGCTCCCGCAGGTAGCGTACTGTCTCCATCATCGCCCGGCAATCGACCTCGTTATAGGCGATGATCTGCCGCATGAGGTCGATCTCCCGCAGCGGTTGACCCGTGCGCCGCGCCTCGGCATCGCACCACCAAGCGCCCACCATCGCCCCCAGCCCGTCCGCCGGCCCCTCCGGCCAGAGCGTCTCGATGCAGCCGTGGGAATGGAGCGCGCTGGCCACCGCCTTCAACCCAAACCCCATGGCGCCGCGAACCACCACCGGTTCCGCCCGTACCACCTGGCCTAGGAAATCGAACCAGCGCGGGGAAGGCCACGACCGCTCCGGGTGGCGCTCCCGCGCCGAGTTGTAGGCGGTGTCAAACGTGGTGGTCTCCGCCGGCGACCAGTGGATCACGCGTGGCTCTTCGCCCTCGGCAGCCAGCCGCGCCCGCACCTCCGCCATGTGGGCGAGCCAGGCGTCGATGACGGCGGCCTCCGCCTCCGGGGTGAAGGCATCGACGGAGAAGGAGGCGAACCGCCACTCCCCTTCCTCCATGTGGCCGCAGCCGATCATGAAGATGAGCGGCTGGCCGCCCCGCTCCGGCATGCGGGAAAAGTCATCGTTGAGGTCGCTGACGTTTTCAAAGTCGACGTAGAACTCCAGGACGGGCACCGATCGCCAGTCGCCGGCCTCGGTGGCGATCCGCTCCGGACGCACCGGCGGCCCATCGCCTGTGCGGTTGATCTCAAGGACGGAGCGCAGGATAGCCTGCTTCGCGCCGCCGCCGAACCCCAGCGCTTCCGGCGTGCAGCGGTCATCCCGCCAGCGGAAGATGCCCGCCTCGTGCGCTCTCTCCCGCGTCGCCAGCCCCACCTGCGGCAACAGGGTCAGGTCTTCCAACGCCTCCGCGATCTGCCGCTTGGCCTGGTGCCACGGCCCGTCCTGCCTGTAGCCCATGTTGGGGTACAGCTCTGGCCGTGTTGGCGACGGTGTGATCAGCCAGTCCGCCCCCTCCCGGCGCAGGCGGCGCACCCACGCGGACGCCTCCTCTGCGGCGAGGGCGACCTCCTGGCTCTCCGGCGTGCCCTCCCCCAGCAGCACCATCGCTAGGCGTTCCACGCAGTTGAGGCCCCGCACCGTCTCTCTTCCCCGTGTCTGCTGCCAGCTCCGGCCGATGAGATAGGCGCGATCCGGCTCGTACCCCTGCAGGCGGCCAAGGGCACGGTTGTAGGTGTGGAGTTGGAGCTTGTAGGCGGGCGAGGAGCCCTCGTTTCGCAATGTCCCTCCGGCGGATAGGTGCAGCGTCGTGAACTTTATGTCTATTACACGGTAGTGCCAGCCTTCGGCGCCGATGCCCGGAGCCGCGCCTGTCGCGCCGTCCTCGTCGAGCGCGTCGGGGAAGAGGCGGCGGAGGACATCGCTGCGGGCGAGGAGGTCCGGCGCGCCGTACGTCCGCTCCTGGGGGTCGCGCAGCACTCCCCGGGCGATGATCGGCACGCCCTCCACCATCGCGCGCACGGTGCGCTCCGCCGCCGCGAGATCGCGGATATCCTCGCGTTCCGTGGCGATCGTCACGATTTCGGTCCGGCGGCCCAGGTACTCCAGCACCGCCTGCTCAAACCGATGGCCCTTGGCAAAGACAAAGGCCCGGAAGTCGGTCCGCGGGTCGTACCCGGGGAGCCGGTCATCGGCGATGTAGCCCCGCGCGCTGCCGAAGAGGCCGAGCCAGTCCAGCAGCGGATCGCGCAGCGCGTGATTGCGGGTGGCGGTGGCACTCACCCAGTCCCGCCAGTCGTCGTCGGAGCGGGGATCGACGGGCCGGCCGTCGTCGTCGCGGATAAGAGCTTCGATGCCCATCGGTTCACCCTACCATACAGCGGCGCGCCCCGACGCCGGTATTGCCGGGGCTGGTAGGATGATGGGAAGCACGGCAGGAGGAATACGATGAAACAGCTGCTTTCGTTTATGAATCGCCCCCAGCAGGCGACCGATCCCGTTTGTGGGATGGTGGTGGACGTGAAGAACCCGCGCGGCGGCACGTTTGAGCACAAGGGCACGACGTACTACTTCTGCGGGAAAGGCTGCCGCCTGGAGTTCGCGGATGATCCGGAGGGGTACCTCAGCGGCGAGAAGAAAGTTGAGATGTAGCGCGTCAAAAGTACGCATTTCCACCCCAACGGGGCAGATCCGGTGCCGGATCTGCCCCGTTTTCGCCTTCCCCTTGCGCAATCGGCGTTTGTAACACAAAAGTAACGCAGAGCCCTCCTCCTAGCGTCGATCCACCCGTACAATGGCGCGGCAACGACCGAACATCGGGCCAAACCAGGCGCATTGCCTACAGCGAAGGGGGTAAACATAGATGACTCCAGAGGAAGTCATTAAGAAAATCCGGGACGAAGGAATTCAGATCATCGACCTGAAGTTCACGGACCTGCCCGGTATGTGGCAGCACTTGTCGATCACGGCCTCAGAGATCAGCGTCGAGATGTTCACGGACGGCCTGGGGTTCGATGGGTCCAGCATCCACGGGTTCCAGAAAATCGAAGAGAGCGATATGCTCCTCGTCCCGGACGCGGACACCGCCGTAATGGACCCCGTCCACCGCATCCCCACCCTTTCCCTGGTCTGCGACATCGTCGACCCGATCCGGGAAGAGCGCTACAGCCGTGACCCGCGCTACATCGCCCTGAAGGCGGAGCAGTACCTCAAGTCGACCGGCATCGCCGATACTGCCTACTTCGGCCCGGAGGCGGAGTTCTTCGTCTTTGACGACGTTCGTTACGGCTACGGCCAGAACGAGGGCTACCACTTCATCGATTCCGATCAGGGCGCCTGGAATACCGGCCGCGATGAGGACGGCGCCAATCTCGGCTACAAGATCCGGACCAAGGAAGGCTATTTCCCCGTTCCGCCGCACGACACCATGCAGGACATGCGGTCCGAGATGGTCCTGAAGATGATCGAGGCCGGCATCCAGATCGAGGTTCACCACCACGAGGTGGCGACCGCCGGCCAGAACGAGATCGACATGCGGTTCGATACCCTCCGCTCCATGGCGGACAAACTGATGATGTACAAGTACATTGTAAAGAACGTCGCCCGCGCCTACGGCAAGGTGGCCACGTTCATGCCCAAGCCGCTCTTCGGGGACAACGGCTCCGGCATGCACGTCCACTCCTCCCTGTGGAAGGGTGGGGAGAACCTGTTCTATGACGCCAAGGGCTACGCCCAGATCAGCGACATGTGCAAGTACTACATCGGCGGCATCCTCAAGCACGGGCCGGCGCTGATGGGCATCTGCGCCCCCACGACGAACAGCTACAAGCGGCTCGTCCCCGGATATGAGGCTCCGGTGAACCTGGTGTACTCCGCCCGTAACCGCAGCGCTGCCTGCCGTATCCCGATGGTATCCAAGAGCCCGAAGGCCAAGCGCGTGGAGTTCCGCCCGCCGGATGCGATGGCCAATCCCTACCTGGCCTTCCCCGCCATCATGATGGCCGGCCTGGACGGCATCCAGAACAAGATCGACCCCGGTAAGCCGACGGAAGGGAACCTGTTTGAGCTGGAAGGCCGCGCCGCCAAGCGTATACCGACGGTGCCGGGCTCCCTGGACGCCTCGCTCGCCGCGCTGGAGCGCGATCACGAGTTCCTGCTCAAGGGCAACGTCTTCACGAAAGACGTCATCGAGACCTGGCTCGACTACAAGCGTGAGAACGAGGTCGACCCGGTCCGGCTCCGCCCTCACCCGTATGAGTTCATGCTCTACTTCGACGCCTAGGTCGAAGAATCTGGCACAGGGAAAGGCGGCGGTCACTCTATGGTACCGCCGCCCTTCCGTCTCCATGGCCGGCGCCTGTCCTGCCCCGTACAATTATTGAGATGAGCAAGGGAGCGAGCCCGTCGGCATGCATATTGTTATGTTAAGTGTAGGATGAACCAGCGCACCATTACCCTGTTGCGGGACGCCTTTCCCCACCGCCCTGCCTTCGATACCGCGCTGTCCGCCGCGCTCCTGCACCGCGTCGCCGCCGGTGCAGAGCCGGAGGTGCTGCGGCTCTATCGCTCCGCCGCCATCATCAGCTTTGGCCCGCGCGATGTCCGCGTCGCCGGGTTCGCCGCCGCCGCCGCCGCCGGGCGGGCCGCCGGTTTCGAGGCGGTGGAGCGTCTTGCCGGGGGAAGAGCGGCGGCGTTCCATGAGCAAACGCTCGTGTTAGCCTGGGAAATGCCCGATGACGCGCCGCGGGAGCATATCCAGGAGCGGTACGTTGAGACGGCGCAGATCATGGCCGCGGCCCTTCGCCGGCTCCGCGTCGATGCCCGCGTGGGCGAGGTCCCCGGTGAATACTGCCCCGGCGAGTACAGCGTGAACGCCGGCGGCCGCACGAAGCTCGCCGGCGTGGGCCAGCGGCTCGTTTCTGGTGCGCTGCATATCGGCGGCTTCGTCGTCGTCGCGGAGAGCGCCCGCCTGCGCGATGTCCTCGTGCCCGTGAATCGGGCGCTCGACGTCCCCTGGGACCCCGCCACCGTCGGCAGCGTGGAAGATGAGCTGGGCCACGCTGACTACGCCGATGTGGAACGGGCCGTCAGGGAAGAGTTCGCCGCCCGGTTCACGATCGTCCCCGGCAGCGTGTCCCCGGAAGCGCTGGCGATGGCGGAGGAGCTGGAGGCGCGGCACCTGCCTGCCGGGGCGGGCCTGGGGGCGAGTCAGTGTAGCCTCTGCCGTCGCCTGAGCGGAAGGGACGGCTAGCGCGCTGTGGCCTTCGCGTTTGGGCGGCTGTGGCTCTCTCGCGCCGTCAGGGCGAACGTGGCGGAGGCCACCACCAGTAGCGTCGCGTTCGCCGCCAGCCCCCAGCCGAATGAGGTGGCGTCGGCGAGCAGCCCCAGCAGTGGAGGGCCGACGACGAAACCGAGATCGCCCGCCGTCCGGTTCAGCCCCATCGCCAGCCCGCGCACGTCCGCCGGGGCGATATCGGCGGCAAAGGCCGCGGGCGCCGGGCCGGACAACGCTAGCCCGCCCCCCATCAGGAGGGCGGCGGCGATGAACGTCGGGTACGATTGGGCGACGGCGAAGAGGAGGAGCCCGCTCCCGCCGATGCACAGGCTGGGGACGATCACCGCCTTGCGCCCAAACCGATCCGCCGCCAGCGCCGCCGGCGTCACCAGCACCAGGTTGAACAGGGCAATGCCGGTGAACATTGCCCCTAGCCCCCCCGGCGTCATGCCCAGCCGGGACACCCCCACCAGCGGGACCAGCGTTTGCCAGGAGGCCGTCCGGGTGAAGAAGATCGCCAGCGTGACCAGGGAAACGGCGAGGAAGTTGCGGGAGCGCATCATCCGCAGCCAGGGACGCCGCTCCCTCTCTCCGGCGGGGGCGGCCGTTTCCGTGGCGGCGCACTTCTCCCGCGTCCCGCGCGTCTCCGGGATGCGAAAGTAGGCGTAGACGCTGGCGATGAGCGCCAGCCCACCCACGATGTGGAACGGCGCGCGCAGCCCGAACAGCTCCGCGATGAGCCCGCCGATGCCGGGGCCGATGGATACGCCGACCAGCAGGGCCCCCTGGTTCGTGCCGATGAATCGCGCCCGGTTCTCCCGGGTTGAGATATCGGTCAGGTAGATGATCGCTCCCGTCATGTACATGGCTGAGCCCGCGCCCGCGATGAAGCGCCAGGCGAGGAGCTGGGCCAGGTCCGTCGCCATGCCCGAGCCGATCATGCCGATCGAGGTGACCAGTGGCCCGCCCACCAGCAGGAGCCGCCTGCCCCAGCGGTCGGAGAGCAGGCCCAGGGGGACGTTGAGCAGCAGCCGGGCGAAGCCGAACGCGGACAGGGTGAGCCCGACGGCGCTGGTGCTGACCCCCAACTCCCGCGCGAACAGCGGCAGCACCGGCACGATCACTCCCTGGCCTGCCATGACCAGCACCGTGGAGATGCTGATCATGAGCAGCCGCTCGTGCTCGCGCAGGGGGGCGGTGGCGCGCGCGATGGGGCGAAGAAGCATTGGCGTCCCGTCGGGGTGAGTGCGGGCATTGTACGCCATGCTTGACCGCGCCCGGGTCGCGTCTCTACCATCCTTGGAGGTCTGAAGAAAGGCTTGGCGAATCCGATGGCGCAGTGGTGAGCTACACGCTTCCCCACCCCTCCTATGAGGCGTATACGTGGCAGATACAGGATGAGCATGCGCCTGCCTCGCAGCCGCCGCTCATTGCGGGGGAAGACCCCCCGGCCGGGCCGGAGCCTCCGCGCCAGCTTCGCATCAACGGGTACACTTACGGTCGGGCGGGAGCGGCGACGGAGGCGACGCCCTTCGGCCAGGCACCGCCTCCGCAATCGGTGGCCGATCTGACCCGCTGGCGAGAGGAATGGCTGCCGGAAGTAGCGAAGGTAGAATCCCTGTTCACCACGTTTGAACCGGCGGCCATCGGGCGGGACAGCTGGCCGGCGCTGTTGGAAGCGCAGGACAAGGAGTACTGGCGCGTCTTCGGTGGCGTCCACCGCACCGCGGTCGGGCCGGCGCGCTTGGCCTTCGCCCGCTTCGTGGAAGCGTACGTCGCCCGGTTCGGTGAGGCCCGCCGCGCCGATGCCCTCATGCTTCTGCAAGGCTTCCCCAACCGCTCGCTCGATCGGGCGGCGGCGCTGTGGGACCTCAGCCGGCTGGTGCGGGAGGACCCGGCCCTCGGCCGCATGCTGGACCAGCGCACGTCGCCGCCGCCCGGCTCGCCCTTCGCGCAATGCCTCGCCGCCGTGGTCGGCGAGTTTGGCCACACGACGAATAACGGCATGCTGGATCTCCCCACATGGGGGGAGGACCCGGCCATCCCCCTCGCCCTCGTCCGCGCCTACGCCCGCCAGCGCGATGGCCGGGGGCCGCGTGAGGCAGAGGCCCGTCAGCGGGCGACGCGCTTGCGATTGGAAGATGAGCTAGGAGCTCTCGCCGCCGCGGGCGTTGCGGACGCCGCCGCCCTCGTGTCCGACATGGAGATGGCCCAGCTGCTGCTTCCCAACCTGGAGGACCACAACTTCCTGGCGGACCAGCGTATGCTGGCCGCGTCTCGCGCCCGCTGGCTCCGAATCGGCGGCTGGCTTCTCGGCGAAGGGAAGGTTCCCGCCGCTGGGGATATCTTCTACTACCGCAAGACGGAGCTTCAAGGTTTGCTCGCCGGCGGCGAGCCCCTCTCCATGACGGTGCTGGAAGCGCGCAGGGCGGCGCAGGCGCTCTACCGCAGCGCTCCCCCGCCGCTTACCCTGGGGCGTCGTCCGGAGACAGCGGACGCCAGCGGCCCTACGGTCGACGACGCCGGACGGACGCTCGTGCGCGGGGCGGCGGCGTCACCGGGGAGCTATCGGGGGCGCGCCCGCGTCATCGATACGCTGGAGGAGGCGGAGACGCTGGAGGACGGCGATATCCTCGTCTGTCGCAGCACCACCCCGCCGTGGTCCCCCTTCTTCGGGGTGATCTCCGCACTGGTGACCAACTCCGGCGGCGTGCTCTCCCACGGGGCTGTGGTTGCGCGCGAATTTGGCATTCCCGCCGTTGTCGGCACCACGAACGCCACCGCCGTTATTCCCGATGGTGCGGTGGTGACGGTGGACGGCGTCACGGGGCTGGTGACGGTAGAGGTGGGCTAGTTCCCGGCCCTAGCGCAGAGCGTAGAGCGTGCCGTTTGCCCCGGCGATGTAGATACCGGTTGTGTTCACGACCGGCGTTGTCCGCACCGCGATCTGGGCGGGATACGCCCACAGGGCGGTCCCCGTCTGCCGGTCCACCGCGTTGAACATCCCGTTGGAGGTACCGATGTAGGCGACATCGCCCGCCACGATGAGCGACGAGTTGGCCCCAGCCGCACCGGAGTAGGTCCACATCGGCTCCTGCGTCTCAAGGTCCGTCGCCATCACCTTCCCTGAGGCCAGAGAGATGTAGAGGACATCGTCCGCCAGCGCGATCTCCGTGGGCGGCCCCAGCCGGTAATTCTCCAGGGCTAGCAGGGCCGAAGGCGGCAGCGGCGCCATGTTCCAGAGCCAGAGCCATGACCAGAGCTTTCGCACCGTGTAGTTGCGGTAGATGAATGGCGGGCGCCAGTCCAGGTCCATCACCAGCAGCACTCCTCGCGATGAGCCGATGTAGAGCCGGTTATCGATGACGATCGGATCGGTCGCCGCGCCGCCGCTCACATACAGCAGTACCCGGGGCGCTCCGGTCTCCCGGTCGTAGACGTGGACCTCTCCGCCCACCGCCAGCACCAGGTAGCGATCGGAGAGAGCGGGCACACGGTCGATCCACCCCCCCACCGTGGTATGCCAGCGCACCGCGCCCGTCTTCGCGTCCAGCGCCCGTAGCACGCCGTTTCCGTCCCCGATGTAAACGTATCCGCTGGCCACGACCGGTGAGGCGGTGATGGGTGTGCCCGCATCGAACGACCACAACTGCTGTCCGCTCTTCGCATCCAGCGCTACCATCTGCCCATCGCGCAGGCCTACGTACAGGACGCCCTCAGAGATGGCCGGGCTGGAGCTTATCGGCCCCTGTGTGGCGGACTGCCAGCGCACCTGTCCCGTTTCCGCGTCCAGCGCCACGACACGCCGGTCGCCCGTGGCGATGTACACCGTATCGGCCGTCGCGGCGGGAGAGGCGATGAAGCCCTCCCCGGTTCCAAACGTCCACTTGAGCTGCCCGCTGAAGCGGGGGATTGCCGGCGCGTAACGCGTGTTGCGCAGGTCGTGGGACACCATCGTCCAACTTCCGGCGGGGGATTCAGAGCTCACGCTCGTCGTGGCCGCTTCCAGCGGCTGGGCGGGGCGGTTACTGGTGTAGAACGCGAGCGCCGCGCCGGTAGCGAGGATGGCGAAGATGCTAGCGTAGATAAGCCGGTGGCGGGTGCTACGCCGCCGCCGCGCCGTTGCCTGAGCGGCCGCCTCCGCCGCCGTGATCGCGCCCGCTCCCGCCAGGGATGACCAGCAGTGCTGGCAATACCGGCGCTCGCCCGGATTCGCGTGGCCGCAGACGCGGCAGGCCACGAGTGACCGATTGTCGGCAGGCATGGGGCTTCCATCTCTTCCCTGTGTATGCGGACGCGCTCACCTTCACGTAACGGAGAGCGTAACACGATTCTGAGCGTACTCGCTACAGCCTCCCGACGGCGCTCCGCACGCGTCATCGCAACTACTTGCGGAGACAGCGCCGCGGAGGCCACGATCGGATGGGACGCGGCGAGCGGTAGCGGCAGCGGCGTCGCGGGCTATCGCCACGGCTGGTCCGTGAGTCCGAGCGGCCCCTATGCATTCTTCTCCTCTGGCGGTCTGACGGAGGTTCGGGCGAACCTGGCGCCCGGTCGCTGGTATTTCCGGCTCCTCGCCATCGAGGGGGCCGGAAACGAATCGGATGCGTGCTCCTACGGCCCCATCTGCCTGCTTGCCCACTGCGGGACGCTCACCGGCACGGTCTTCGTCGATACCGATGGCGATGGGCGTCGCTGGCAGGAGCCCGGCCTTTCCGGATGGCGGGTTGTCGCCACGTCCGGCAATGGCGATGGAACGCATGATGTCATCACCGCACCGGACGGCGCCTTTGCGCTGGAACTGCCCGTGGGGACGTTCCGTGTCTGCGCAATAATCTCCGCCCGCGTTCGCCTGCCCTGGGAGCCCGTGAAGGGGCTGCTGCGCGATGGAGGTGGCGGCTGCGGCGATTTGGCGGTGGTGGAGAACATCGGCCTGGCTTCCCAGGACTTCGGCTTCTTCCGGCCAGGCTCCCTCAGCGGCATCGTGTTTCGCGATAGCGATAGCAACGGCCGCTTGGGGAGGCAGGAGGCGGGGATGGCCGGCGCCCTGGTGTGGGCGCTGGGGGGGGGAGCGGACGTGCGGTGGAGCCGCGTGCGGACGGGAACGGCGAATACGTCCTCCCCCTGCCGCTGGGGGAGGACCTGCTATGCGTGCTCCCGGCGCCCGCTTTTGTGGTGACGACGCCGGGCCTGTTCGGCGCCTGCACACCGGCGGCCGTTCGCTCCGGGCACGCTGTAGCGGGGCCGGAGCTGGGGCTGTACCAGCCGTGAGTTAGGCCCGGGGTGGGCTGACGCGCCGGTCCAAGAAGTGCTGGAACCACGTCTCGGTTGACGCGATCCGCCAGGCGAGCGTGTCCGGCCCGCCTGCATGGAACTCCGTCCTCACCGCGCGGACGCCTTCCGCATCGAAGATGTCCGTGCGCTGCTCGGCGGCGCCCAGCGTCTCGTTCAGCCATCCGGCCAGCGGGCCCCGCAGCCACCGCTCCTGTGGGGGGGCGAACCCCACCTTGTCCCTACGGTCCAGAATCTTGTCCGGCACCAGCCCGCGCATCGCCCGCCGCAGGATCTTCTTGGTCACCGCACCGCCGATGAGGTCCTCTGCGGGCAGCCCCAGCACGAACTCCACCAGCCGATGATCGAGGAAGGGGAGGCGCACCTCACGGGAAAACGCCATGCTGTTGCGATCGGCATAGCGGAGGAGCTCCGGCAGGCTGGTCGTCATCAGCTGCTGGCTCAGGAGCCCGTGCAAGCGCTGCAGCCCCGGCAGGCCGGGGCTGCGCCCCGAAGGCCGATGCGCATGGCGCAGGTCAGGGGACATGATGGCGGTTGCGCGATAGTAGCGTTCCGCCAGGGCGGCGCGAAGCCGCTCCGGTATGCTGTAGTACAGGCCGTACAGCGCGGTGACAGAAGAGAAGCCGTAGCGACGGGAATACGCCGCCACCTCTCGCCCCAGCCGCACCAGTTGGCCCCGGTAGAGGAGATGGGACCAGTACATGCCGTAAGCGGTCGTATAGCCGCCCAGCAGCTCATCGGCCCCCTGTCCATCCAGCAGCACGATCGTGTCGTGCTCCTTCGCCAGCCTCATCACCTCCCACTGGGCGTACACGCTCGTCCCGCCGAAAGGGGCTTCCTGCGCCCACTGCAGCGCTGGTAGCGCCTGGAGGAAGCCGTCGGCATCGATCCACGTCTCATGGGCGTAGGCCGGCACCGATGCCGTCGCTGCGGCGATGTATTCCCCTTCATCGAATTTATGATCGCGGAACCGCGCGGAGAACGTGCGACGCGGCACGGCCTCGCTTTCCGAAAGGTTGCGCACCATGCCGATGATGCTGGAGGAATCCAGCCCGCCGCTCAGGCTGGTGCCCACGTTCACATCGCTGCGGAGGCGTAGGCGCACGGCGTCCTCTAGCAGCTCGCGGAACTGCTCTGTGCGGTGGCTGGAGCCGCTGGCGGCGCCGTCGTTGTGGCCGGGGCGGCGCGGCGACCAGTAGCGTGCGCGGCGGCGGGTGCCGTCGGGGCTCCAGATGAGGGAGTGGGAGGCCGGGACGGCGGCGATGCCGGCGATAAACGTGGACTCGCCGATGTCCATGTCACCGGTGCTCAAGTAGCGGCGGAGATTCGCGGGGTCCGGCTGGCGGCCCACGTCTTTATCGGCGAGGATCGACTTGATCTCAGAGGCGAAGATAAGGCGGCGCCCGTCCGTCCAGTAGAACAGCGGCTTCTCCCCAAAGCGGTCCCGGCTGAGGAAGATCTGTCGCTTGCGCCCGTCCCAGATCGCGATGGCGAACATGCCGTTCAGGTGAGCGGGACAGTTGATCCCCCACTCCTCGTAGGCGCGGAGCACGACCTCCGTGTCGCCGGCGGTGCGAAAGACGTGGCCGCGGGAGGCGAGCTCCGTCCGCAACTCCCGGTAGTTGTACACTTCGCCGTTGTACACCAGCGCGGTCTTGCCGTCCTCGCTGAGGAAGGGCTGATCGGACGCCGGGCTGAGATCGATGATGCGGAGCCGCGCGTGCCCCAGCGCCGCCTCCGGGCAGGACCATGTGCGCTCTCCGTCCGGCCCGCGATGGGCGAGCAGCCGGATCATGCCCTCCACCGTCTCGGAAGAGGGGGAGCGCCCGTCGAAGTGAACGATGCCCGCGATGCCACACATGCTCGGTTCTCTCCGGACCGGTTAGACGCAATCAGATGCGCTGCGAACTGTCAGGGGGCGAATGCGGGGCGAAGGAAACGATTGGGGAGGCGAAACGAACTCCCGGCTTCAGTACGGTACCATGGGCTCAGGGTGGGTGCCGCTGGGTCGATTAGGGGCAAGCTGGTGTGCCTCTCCGAAACCACGGATGCCCTGTTCTCCGGGAGCGCGGGCAGGCGTACTCTACGTGGGAACGGGATGCCGTGTCAAAGGATTCGCAGCTTACGAAAGGGTGATGATGGTTGTGCCGCCCGGCCCCACACCGCTTGACGGCGTCCTGGTGCTGGACCTGACCCGGGAGCTGGGCGCGTACGCCACCCGGCTCCTCGCCGGCCTGGGTGCCGATGTCCTGCGCATCGAGCCGCCAGGCGGCGACCCCCTGCGTCACCGCCCGCCCTTCACTCGGGGCGATGCCGGCCGCGAATCCAGCCTGGTCTACCGCTCCGTAAACGGCGGCAAGCGCACCCTCGTCGCCGATCTGGACACGAGTGGCGGGCGCGCACTCGTCCTCGGGACGGTGGCGCGGGCGCACCTGCTGGTGGAGAGTCAGCCCACGCATGCGCTCGACCGCTGTGGCCTGGGGTATGTCGATCTCAGCGATCGTAACCCGGCGTTGGTCTACGTTTCGATTAGCCCGTTTGGCCGCTCTGGTCCCTGGTCCGGCTACGCGGCGGATGACCTCGTGCTCGCCGCCCTGGGGGGCATGCTGGGCCTGACGGGGACGCCTCATCGGCCCCCGCTGGTCATCTTCGGGCAGCCGGCATATCAGCTCACGGGGACGCACGCCGCCTTCAACGCCATCGCGGCGCTGCGCGCTGCCCGCCTGTCCGGGCACGGGCAGTACATCGACATCAGCGCGGAGGCGTGCGTCGCTGCTTCGCTCGACCGCGCCCTCGGGCGCTACCTCGCGGACGGCGTCGTGACGAAGCGGCAGGGTACGCGCTACTGGAACGGCGCCTTCGATGTCTTCCGCGCCGCCGATGGGTACGTCGCGCTCTCCCTCCACTACCAGTGGAATGAGCTGGTCGCCTGGCTAGAAGCGGATGGAATGGCGGAAGGGCTGTCCGCGCCCCGCTACCGCGAGCAAGCGGCGCGGGAGGCGGACCTGCCCCGCCTGCTCGCCGTGCTGGGCCGCTGGGCCGCGACGAAACGGACCGACCAGCTCTTCGCGGAGGGGCAAGTCCGCCGCTTCCCCTTCGCCCCCGTGCGAGGGCTCGAGGCGCTCTTGACGAATCCGCAGCTCCGGTCCCGGGGCTTCTTCCGCCCGGCGGTGGACCGCCGCGGCGGCACGATGGAGGTTCCCGGCCCGCCTTTCCACCTGCGCGGCATGGAGAACGCCTCGTGGTAGGGCCGGCGAAGCCGGCCGCCACGCTCGCTGACGGCCCGCTGACCGGCGTGCGCGTGTTGGACCTCACCTGGGTGCTGGCCGGCCCCTACTGCACGCGGATGCTGGCGGACCTGGGCGCGGAAGTGATCAAGGTCCAGTCCCGCGCCACGGGAGTGCGGGAGGAGGATGCGGATGACCCCTATTATCGGACCTGGAACCGGAACAAGCTGGGCCTTACCCTGAACCTGAGTACGGAAGAGGGGCGAGCGCTCCTTCGCCGGCTTATCGCCCGCTGCGATGTGGTGATCGAGAACTTCAGTGCCCGTGTCCTCGAAAACTGGGGCATCGGCTACGAGGCGCTCCGCGTCGTGCGGCCGGACATCGTCCTGTTGTCGCTGTCTGGCATGGGGCACAGCGGCCCCTGGAAGGACTACGTTAGTTTTGGCCCCACGCTTCAGGCGCTCGCCGGGCTGACGGCGCTGACCGCGGAGCCCGGCGGCCCGCCCGCCGGTCCCGGCTATCCCTACGCCGATCATGTGGCTGGGTCCACCGCGGCCCTGGCGGTCGTGGCGGCGCTGCACCAGCGCGACGCCACCGGCCCCGCCGGCCAGGGCCAGCACGTGGACGTTTCTCAGCTGGAGGCGCTGGCTGCCACGCTCGGACCCGCCCTTCTGGACGCCACGGTGAACGGCCACATCGCTGAGCCGGCGGGCAACCGGGCGCCGTACGGCGAGGCGGCGCCGCGCGGCGTCTACCCCTGCTGCGGCGCTGACCGCTGGCTGGCCATCGCCGTCCCCGACGACGAGACGTGGGCCCGCCTGTGCGCCGTGCTGGGCGACGAAGCGCTGGGCGGCGAACCCGCGCTGGCCTCCCTCGCCGGACGGCTGGCCGGCGCCGCGATGATCGATGGGCGCATCGCCACCTGGACACGCTCGCGCACGCCGGAAGCGGCGATGGCGGCGCTCCAGGCCGCCGGCATCCCCGCAGGCGCGGTGCAACTGGCCGATGACCTGGTGGAGCGCGACCCCCAGCTTCGCCATCGCCGCTTCTTCGTCGACGTACCGGCGGAAGAAGGCGGCAGCGTCCGCAGCGACGGTTCCCCGGCGTTGTTCAGCGTCACGTCGCCCACGTTCCGGCGGGCCGCCCCCCGGCTGGGCGCCGATAACGAGCGCGTGTTCGGCGGCCTGCTCGGCCTGTCCGGCGAGGAGATCGCCCGCCTGGAAGCGGCGCGGGTGATCTGGTGAAGGGTGCTATCATGGCGGTCTCTGGAGAGAAGCCGGATGCTTACCTACAACGACCCCGGCGCATGGTGGGGCTGGCACGGCTGGCAGAATCAGCCGGGGCCGCTCTCCGTCACCCGCCTCATCGCCGTCGGCAGCCTGTCCACTGAGCTTGCCGCCGTCCTCTGGCTCTTGCTGGAACACGGCCGCTCCATCATCGTCTCCTCGCCGCCGCAACAGGCGGGAAAGACGACGACGCTCACCGCCCTTCTCAGCTTTGTCCGCGATGACGCCGTTGGCTACTTCAGCCGGGGAGCGGACGAGGAATTCGATGTGCCGCCCCTGACCCCGGGGGTGCCGACCTACCTCATGATCAGTGAGCTGAGCGACCACCTCCCGATCTACACGTGGGGAAAGCCGGCGCAGCGCGCCTTCGCGCTGGTGGCGCAGGGCTATGCGCTGGCCTCCACCATGCACGCCCGCGATGCACAGGAGACGCTGGCGCTGCTGGCCGGCGATGCCGGCGTCGATCGCGCTCACCTCGGGAGCCTGGGCGTCGTGCTGTCCCTGCGGCTGCGGCTGCACGGGCGGGAGCCTGAACGCCAGGCCTGCGAGCTTGCGCTCATCACGCCCGACCCCTCCGCCGGCTATCGCATCAAGCGCATCGGTGAACGCGCCCCCCTCGATCCCGCCTTCGTCCTAACCTCAGGCGCAGTGGACGCCGTGGCCGCGCTCATCGGCGGTGATGCGGACGTGGTGCGGGCGCGCCTGGATGCTCGCTGCCACTGCCTGGAGCAGCTGGTACGGGAGGAGCAGTTCGATTACCTCGCCGTCCACCAGGCGGTTCGGCTGTTCCGGGACTCCAGGCCAAACTAGCGGGCCGCCGGAGCCGCAAGCGCGGTCAGCGCCGCCATGGTCGCCGCCACATCCGCCATATCGGAGAACACTAGGTCGGCGTCCGCGGCCGTCAGCTCGTCCCGGCGATGCTCCCCCGTGGCGACGCCGATGGCGAAGGCGCCGTTGGCACGTGCGCTGATCATGTCCGCCGGCGTGTCCCCGATGACGTAAACCGGCCCGCTGAAGCGACCGCGGAACTGGCGCATCGCCTCCCGCACCAGCGCCGGCCGATCGGCGAGGTTATCCCCAAAACCGCCGCCCTCAAAGTGCCGGGCGATCCCGTAATGCTCCAACTTCTGCCCTGCCCCCTCCCGGAAGTTCCCCGTCTGGAGGGAGAGCAGCGCCCCCGCGTCCCGAAGCAGGTGGAGGAGCGCGGGAACGCCGGGCTTGAGGTGGCCCTGGTGCAACGGCAGGTACCGGGAGAGCAGGGCGTGGTAGCGATCGACAAACGTCTGGTAAACATCGGCGCCTCCGTCGGGGAGGCCGTGCAGTCCCAGCGTATGGAGGTAGACGGAGCGATCGGTATGCCCCTGGAACTCCACCCCGGCCAGGGCGCCATCCACGGCAAAGACATCGGCGAAGGCGCGTTCCATGGCTATGCGCCCCGCTCCGCCTGTGTTGAGCAGGGTGTTATCGATATCGAAGAGGACAAGGCTCCCCTTCACTGCGCCTCCGGCGTGAAAAGGCCCGTCCACACGGCCGGGCCTCCGTTTCCACCTGCCACGATTGACCTAGCGCTCGACCGGCTTGCCGGCGGAGGCCCATGCTTCCATGCCTCCCTCGACGTTGTACAGCTCAGTCCGGCCCGCCGCCGCCGCCATCTCCGCCGCAAGGGCGCTGCGCTGCCCCCGCGCGCAAACGAAGAGCAGTCGCTTGCCGCTAGGAAGCTCCTCCCGCCGCGCGTACACCGAATTGACCGGGATCAGCGCCGCCCCGTTGACGTGCCCGCCCTCGAACTCGTGCGGGTCACGCACGTCGATCAGCGCGACATCGTCCTCCTTCAGCATTTCTTCCGCTTCGTCCACCGAGATCCGGGTGAACGGTTCAAGGTCATTCTTCGTGGCCACAGGTGCCTCCCAACGCTGGATTCTTCGGGTTCAGTTTAGCATAGCTGTCCCCTCCCGGTCGTCCCGGGTTGCCGCTCCCCTGTGCGGCCCACTACAGTGGTGAGCGAAGGCGGCGATGGGAGCCGCCCGTGTTCCGAGGTCTGGCCATTGCGAACATTGGCGCGGCGAATGCTGCCGCTCTTCTTCATTTCTGTCCTGGCGCTGGCGGTCCTGTCCTCGGGCGGGGCGCAGGGCGCCGGCGCGGGGGACGCACTCCGGTTCCCCTTCAACCCGCTCAACGGCTGGTACGTGCAGCAGGGGTACGATCAGGGAACCCACGGCGGCTACGAGCGCTACGCGCTTGACCTCGCCCGTCACGACGGCGCCGCCGGTCACACGATCGTCGCCCCCGTCTCCGGGCGGATCGCCTGGTTCGATGACGCCTACGGGTGTGTCAGTATCGCCCTAGCCCGCGATGCGCTTTTCCTCAGCATCTGCCACCTCGAGCTGCAGCCTTCGCTCGATAGCGGCGACCCGATCAGCGCCGGCGCCACTATCGGCACCGTCGCGGCGCCCGGCCGCCGCCTTAACGGCGGAATGGATCACATCCATCTGGCGCTCTACACCGACCCCAGCTCTGGGGCCGACCGAACGCGGCGCACCGCCGTGCCGTTCACCGATACGAACGCGCTGTCCGGCCTAGCGTTCCCGGCCGGGAAGGACTACACCGGCGTTGATCTGCTCTCCCTGCTGCCGGTGGTCACGGCTCCCGGCGCGCCGAGCCCGGCTCCGGCGCCCGCTGCCGCCGTCTACCCGGCCCAGCCGATTCGAGCCGGCGCAAATACTATCGTCTATTTTGGTCCACCCGCTTCCCCGCGGGACGCCTTCGCCGGGCTCGCCGGGTACCGTGCCGTCTACGAGTGGGACGCTGTAGCCGGGCGATGGCGATACGACATCGCCGGCGTGGAGGCGGGCGATCTGCGCCTGCTCCAGCCCTTCCGTGCCTATTGGCTGATCAGCGATGGCGCAGGGACACTGTTGCCCGGAACCCCCCCACAGGCTCCGCTCCGGACGCTGACGTTGTCCTCCGGCAGCAACCTGATCGCCTACGCCGGTGGCGCGCTCAGTGCGGCCGCGCTGCAGGAGCTGCTGGATGACGCGCTGACCGCTGTGTACGGCTGGGATGGCGACACCGGCTGGCGGTACTACCTTGTCGCCCTTCCCGCCGCATCCACCCTGACTAAGCTGGAAGCGTGGGGGGTGTACTGGATTTTCAGCGCGCGCCACATTACGGTTACGCTCCCATAGGCCATTCCGCTTCACTCTTGCGTCATCCGAGTTTGCTGTGCGAGTTTTGATGTAGTTAACGCCCTGAAATTCGTCGCCGCCGCTCTCCTCTGCCTTATCATTCTGGCCGCCCTCATGAACCCGATCGAGATCTTGCTTGACTGGGTTCGGGACCCGCTCCGGAGTATCGCCCAGTTCCTCGTCGCCCGCTTCGATCCGCTCATCGCAGCGATGGGAGAGCAGCGTTAGCGCGCCTTCGATGAGCTTGGCGGAGGCGAAGATACGTGGCGCGGGTGGCGGGTTGCCGGCAGCGCCGTGTTCTTCGGTATGTTCATCGCCTTCAGCGGCGCGAAGGCCGGGGTGATGGCGCTGGTGCTGGAAGTGTGGGCATTCGGCACGGCGCTCCATATCGTTGCGGCTAACGCCAACATCTTCGTGAACCTGACGCTGCTTTCCTCCGTAGCCTTCTGGGGCCTTGTTCTGCTGGACGTCAGCGGCACAACCAAGCTTGCCCCTGGGCGGAGCTGGGTGAGCCATGGCTGACCTGGCTGAAACGGCTTACCTTCGGGGCCATCATCAGCGCTCTCATCACCCTCCTCATGGTGGGACTCTGACGCGGTGTCCGGACCCCGGAGGGATTCACCTTCCTTCGGGGAGAGATCGATGCGGGCGCACCCGTCCTCTCCCTTGCCGTGCTGACCGTCATCGTCGGCGCCGCCGCCCTGCTGTCCGGCTGGTCCCTGTTCTCCTTCCTCAGCACGGTGTACGCGCTGGTGACCACCGTGCTCGGCTGGGCCTTCAAACTGGTGCGCGCCGCGCTTCAGCTGGTGGCCCTCATTGCTGAACCGGCGGAGAAGATGATCATGGCCCTGATCATGCTCCCCGCATCCATCGGGCGCTGTGCTGGAACTGGTTCGTCAGCGTGGGCGGGTATTACCTGCAGTTCCGCGCCATCGCGCTGCGCCCCGTGCAGGCTGCCGCAATCGTGGAAGAGACGGTGGCGCACGATCCGAAGGCCGGTTCCCGCAACGGCACCGGGACCCGTCCCGCCCTTCCCCTCCGCGGGCTGGGAGCGAACGGTATCCCGGCCGTGAAAGCAAAGGATCTGCCCGCCTCCCCGTTCGCCCAGCAGCCTCGGCGGCCCGCATCCGCCGCAGGGCGCACATCGGCGGATGGCGCACGGCTACGCCGCCAGACCGCCGAGTAACGTATCGGCAAGCGGGCGCTCTCGTTGACAGCGGGGGCCGGGCACCCTATAGTTGGCCTGTGAAGCACTACCCGGCTGGTCGGGAAGCAGACGTAGCGCGCAGGGACCGCCGCAAAGGGTGGTCCCTCTTGTTTTTCGGAATATGAACGAACGTAAACTGCTGCCTGACATCCCGGCGCTGGAACAGCGCCTTGGCATCACAATGAAGGATGTCACGTTGCTGGAAACAGCGCTGATCCACCGCTCTTTCCTCAACGAGAACGCCGGCACCGGTCTGCCCTCCAACGAGCGATTGGAGTTTCTCGGCGACGCCGTACTGGGCTTTGTGGTTGCCCGCTGGCTGTATCGACATTACCCTGAACGGGCGGAGGGACAACTCACGCAGATGCGTTCATCCCTGGTACGTAATGAGACGCTGGCCGATATCGCACGGAGGCTTGGCCTGGGCGACAGCATTTGCTTGGGGCGAGGCGAGGAACGGGCCGGCGGCCGTCAGCGTGATCTCAACCTGGCCTGTGTCTATGAGGCGGTTGTCGGTGCTGTGGCGGAGGATGGCGGCCTGGCCGCCGCAGAACGGTTCGTTCTCAAGAGCATGGCGGCGGAACTGGCGGCGCTGGAGAGACTGCCGATGATCGATCCGAAATCCCAACTCCAGCATCTGGCACAGGCCTACTGGCATGAGCCACCCCGCTACGAGGTGATCGCCTCGGCGGGGCCGGAGCACGCCCCCCAGTTCACCGTGGAGGTGAGCATCGCCGATGAACGCGTGGCGACGGGCGCGGGCTCATCGAAGCAGGAGGCGGAGCAAAACGCCGCCGCACGCACGCTGGAAGCGCTGGCGGAACGGGGTATCGATGACGAAGCGCTGCGTGTAGGCGCCGGGGGCTAGGAGAGACGATGCACCTGCGCCGGCTGGAAATGCAGGGATTCAAGACGTTCGCCACCCGAACGGTCCTTGAGTTCACCCCTGGCATGACGGCCATCGTCGGGCCTAACGGAAGCGGTAAGAGCAACACCGCCGACGCCATCCGCTGGGTGCTGGGCGAGCAGAACAACCGTAACCTCCGCACCAAGAGGAGCGAGGACGTGATCTTCGCCGGCAGCACCAAGCGGTCATCCTTGGGCATGGCCGAAGTCACCCTTGTGCTCGATAACAGCGGTGGCTGGCTCCCCATCGATTTCAGTGAGGTATCGATCAGCCGCAGGGGCTACCGCTCCGGCGAGTCGGAGTACCTGATCAACAACACACGGGTGCGCTTGAGGGACGTCCTGGACCTTCTGCTCAAGGCGAACGTGGCGCAGGACAGCTACGCCATCATGGGACAGAACATGATCGAGGCGGTCTTGGCCCTCAAACCGGAAGAGCGCCGGGTGCTGATTGAGGAGGCCGCCGGCGTCCGCCACTACCGGATCCGCCTGGACGAGTCGCGCGATAGGCTCGCTGCCACGCGGGAGAATCTCGATCGTGTCAACATGCTCATCGCCGAGATCAGTCCCCGCCTGACTGCACTGGAGCGGCAGGCCGAGCGGGCGCAGCGCAACCGGCAGCTCTCCCATGAGCTTTCAGCGGCGCTCCAGGCCTGGTACACCGTCCAGTGGCAGGCGGCCCAGGAGGCACTGACCGCAGCCCTGGCCCGTCTCGATCAAGCGGGCGAGGCCGCACGGGCGGAGCGCGCGAGCGCCGCTGCGACGGAACAACAGAGCATCGACCTTCGAGGCCAGCTCGATGCCCTGCACGAAGAAATCGCCCGGCGTGAAGCGGAAGAGCGCCGGCTTGCCTCGGAACTGCGCGATCTTGAGCAATCGGTGGCTATCGAGACGGAGCGGCGCAGCCTGCTCACCGTCCGCCGGGACGAAGTCCTGCGCGATATCGAGGTGCTGGAGCGGGATGCCTCCAGCCAGTCCTTCCACGTCGATGAAGACAACGAGCGCCGGCGTCTGCTGGAGGAGGAACTGCGCACCGGCCGGGAGGCCCTGCGGGAGCGCCATGCCGCGTTGGAGACGTTCGAAACCCGCTGGCGCGATGCCCGCTCCGCCCAGGCGGAGTCGCAGGAGCGCGCCGCCCGGGCCGCTGCCGCCGCCAATGACATCGATGCCCGCCTGGAACGGCTGGCGCAGGAGCGGGAACGCCTGGAAGCCGACATGGCCCGGCTGGATGGCCGCAAGTCGGAACTGGATGGGAACCTCGCCGGGCTCGCCGACGAAGACGGGCGGCTGGCGGCGGATGAGGAAAGCCACACTCGAAACATGGAAGAGACCATACGCCAGCACGACGCGTTGAAGCGGCTGGTGCTTGAAGCGCGCAACGCCTTCACAAAGATCGACGAATCATATCGTGAGGCGTCCCGCACGCTGTCCCTGACGGAAGGCCGGCTTGAGGCCGTGCGCGCCGCCCAATCGGAACGGGAATCGATCGATTCCGGCATGCGGGCGCTGACCAACGCGGAGAGCGGCATCGGCGGGATCGTGGGCATGCTCACCTCCCTGATCCAGGTGCCCAGGGGGATGGAGCGCGCCATTGAGGCGGCGCTGGCGGAGCACCTCCAGGCCATCGTCGTCGAGCGGCCGGACGACGCCATAGACGCGGTTGAAGCGCTGCTGAGAGAGGGCAAGGGAAACGTCACCGTCCTGCCGATCGTCGGCCTGCGGGAATCGACCCCACTCAACCTGTTTCGTGAGAAGGGCATCGTCGGGGTAGCGGCGCGGCTGGTACGCTGCGACGCTCCCTATCGCCGGCTCATCGATACCCTGCTCGGCCGCACCATCGTTGTCGACGATCTTCAGACCGCCCAGACAGTCCTCAAGCGCGGCCTCGGCGCCGTGGTCACTATGGACGGCATCTTCCTCCGGCCCGTGGGCTCCTACAGCCTCGGCCCCGGCACCGCAATCCAGAGCCTCTTCGACCGTGACGCCCAGCTCCGAGATCTTCCCGGCAAGATCGCGGAACTGCAGGCGCAGGTGGAACGGCTCTCCGCCGAAATGGACGCCAAGAGGGAGGCCGTTTCCGCCAACGAATCGGCGATCGGCACCATCGGCCAGAAGGTCGATACCATGCGTACTGTCCGTGCCGCCAAGCTCGATGAGCTCACCCGGCTGCGCGGTCGCCAGGCGCAGGAACGGGGGGAGCTGCGCTGGGTGGTGGAGGCGCTGCACGAGCATCGTGACCGCATCGCCCGTGCGGATGAGGACCGCGCCGCCCTGCTCCGTGATCGCGATGAGTTCCTGGAGAGGGCGGAGGAAACGGCGGCGGCAGCGGCGGACCAGCAGAAGACCGGTGTCTCCCTCACGGAGCAGCGGGAGGACCTGCAGCAGCGCATCTCGGAGGCGGGGGCGCACGCCGCCTCCCTCGAGGGAGAGTACCGGACCGTCGGCGCGCTGCGCGAGAAACAGGAGACCACCATGGCGCGGCTGCAGACCCAGATCGTGGCCAAGCGCATGCAGGCCCGCGATATCGATGCGGAGATCGTTGCCGTCTCGGAACGGTACGCTGTCGTACTGGCCCGGCTAGAACAGGTACGCGCCGGCCATAGAGAGGAGAGCGGCGCCGTCCAGCCGCTGCGCACCCGCTGGGACGAACAGCAAAACGACTACACCGCCATACGGGAGGGATTTACCCGTGGCCGTGAGGCGCTGATCGAAGCGGAACGGGATGAGCAGGACGTCCGCGCGGAGGTCGCGCGGCGGGAGACGGACATCAATACGTTGCGGGAGGGGCTGCAGGCAGAGGGCCTTACGGTCGAAGGCCTGGGTGTGCGCGCCCCTGCGCTGTCGGGCAGGAGCCAGACCGTGCCGGACTACCTCCGGCGAGAGCAGGTGCCCCAGCTCCCGCCCGTCGCCGGTGGCGCCGATGTCGATGCCCCCGCGCTCAAGGACCAGATCGCCCGCCTTCGCGAAGAAATCCGCTCCCTTGGCCCTGTCAACGCGGAAGCCCTCACCGACTACGAGGACAGCCGGGAGCGGCACGATTTCCTCGTCACCCAGGTCAAGGACCTGGATGACTCGGAGGCCTCCCTCCGGGAGGCAATCGCGGACATGGAGGCGATCATTAGCGCCGGCTTCACAACCACGTATGACCTTGTGGCGACGCAGTTCGCGCACTACTTCACGCTCTTCTTCGGCGGCGGCGATGCACGGTTGGAGCTGACGCCGCCGGAGGACGCCGCGACGTCCGGGATCGAAATCATGGCCCGCCCGCCAGGAAAGAGGCTTCAGAGCCTTGCCCTGCTCTCCGGCGGCGAGCGGGCGCTCACAGCGGTGGCGCTCCTGTTCGCGCTGCTGAAGGTGCGGCCGGTGCCCTTTGTCGTTCTCGATGAGGTCGATGCCGCGCTGGATGAGGCGAACGTCGGCCGGTTCGCCGACGCGCTGCGGGAGCTCGCCTCCGGCACCCAGTTCGTCGTGGTCACGCACAACCGCCGCACGATAGAGCGCGCGGACACCATCTACGGCGTCACCATGGCGGAGGATGGCGTCTCCCGGCTGCTCTCGCTGCGGCTCAGCGACCTGCCGCCGGACCTGAACTAGGTTCCTTGACACGAATTCCGGCCCGCTGCTACGATCGCCGGGCGCCTGTGCATGAGCGGAAGTAGCTCAGTGGTAGAGCACCTCCTTGCCAAGGAGGGGGTCGAGGGTTCGAATCCCTTCTTCCGCTCCATCTCACCGTCCCATCGACCAAGCACCGACACAGGGGTCACCCCGATTCATAAAGAGCTGCCGGTGAGGTTCTCGCTCCCCGGCAGCTCCTTGGATATTCGGGCGGGCAGGTGGTATCTCGAGGCGCTTCTTCCGCCGCCCACATCGTGAGTTGATGGACGGGCCCCGCCTAGGGGGTCATCGTCCGCCTGGATCGAAAGACGAAGATGGGCCCCCTACGGCGGCCAGGATCCCTACCCCCGCCAGCGTGGCGAGAGCGGAGCGGTTGGAGCCCCCCACCCGCAGGAAGCCCCCGGAACCAGGGCGAGCAGCGGCCGGAGGGGCTGCGGGAGCCGTCTGGGCCAGCGCCACGGTCCCGCGAATCTCACCGGGTGGGTGCCCGCTTGGGCCGCGCCTGGAAGGACAGCTACGGCATCGTCGAGCCGGACGAGGGCGAGACCACACCCGTCTAAGCGTGGCCGATACACCACCGACACGCGTCTGCGCTGTGGACGCTTCCGCACCACCGGCGCTATACTAGCGCGGAGGGTGAAGGCTCTTTGCCTCCGGCCGAAGTGGCGGAACAGGCAGACGCGACAGTCTCAAAAACTGTTGAGGGGCAACCCTCGTGCCGGTTCGAACCCGGCCTTCGGCACCACAACCGGCAGACACAGCACCGGGAAGCGGACCTGAATGGGCGCCCGATGGCGAGTGGTGTAATGGTAGCACAGGGGCCTTTGAAGCCCTTAGTTCAGGTTCGAGCCCTGGCTCGCCAGCCAGCACGGTTGCATACTCCCCGATAGCTCAATGGTAGAGCGAGCGGCTGTTAACCGCTAGGTTCGAGGTTCGAGTCCTCGTCGGGGAGCCAATTCGGTCTCCCAAATCGTGACGCGCTCGTTTACCCCGCCGGATCGGGGCCCGGGATCAAGGCGGCACCCTGATTAATAAAGCGTGGGCTCGGCTATGGCATATTCCTATGTCGGGTGTATGTTCATAACCGTTTAGGTACTTGTGAACGGGACACTTCTCGCTATACTGGCCGTGACTGCCGTACTTTTGCTTCTAAAGCGTGTGAGGGAGTAGCGACAATGCGAACCTACACAGTGATCTCGGCCGATGGGCACGTCGAAACACCCCCCGAAGCCTGGGTGAAGTACGTTCCCAAGCAGTACCGCGATCGAGCGCCACGCCTGATCAAGGTGGAGGACGGGGGTGAAGGCTGGCTCGTCGAGGGCCAACCGATGCTGCACAATGGTGCGAACATCACTCCGCCCACGGGTACGCTTGGGCCAAAAGCGGCGGAAGGCAACGCCCGATACCGCGGTGAGTCTTACTACAACCCCGACGGCACCCCCGCACCGGGCGCCGGACCCTCGATCCAGCGGCTGCGCGAACAGGATGTGGACGGGATCGATTGTGAGGTCCTGTTTCCACCGGTGTACGCTACCGCGTTTGTAGAAAAGATGGACCGTGAAGCCTACCTCGCGATGGTCCAAGCGTACAACACCTTTCTCGCTCAGGATTACTGCTCCGTGGCGCCCGATCGTCTCATCGGTAGCGCCGTTATTCCGGTCACCGGTATCGATGACGCGATCGCTGAGATGAAGCGCTGCCAGGAGCTGGGCCTGAAGGCCGTCTGTTTCCGCCAGTATCCGAACGGCAGTGAGGCGCCGAAGCCCGAGGACGACCGTTTCTGGGAGAAATCGCTAGAGCTCGGGATCGCTCTCGCACCCCATATCGGATTTGGAGGACGGTCGGGAACGTTTAATCCGAGCTTCCGGTCCTTCACGGAGTCAGTCGCCGGGCGAGCCGGTGTTCGGGCCTACAACATCGTCCAATTGCTCGAGGCGCGCGTTTTCGATCGATTTCCGGAACTTCGCATCTACATGGCGGAGACGAACGCGAGTTGGCTGCCGGAAGCCCTTTTCTTCATGGATGACGGGTACCGGCTCTACAAGAACTTCTACGGCATCAACCTCACGATGCTGCCCAGCGAGTACGTCAAGAAGCACTTCCGGTTCAGCTTCATCCGCGACCCGCTGGCCATGACATTACGCGAACATCTTCCGGCCGAGATCCTCATGTGGGGAAGTGACTTCCCCCACTCCGTCGGTTCCTTTCCAAACTCGCGTGGGTGGCTCGACCGCATCTTCGAGGGCGTCCCCGCAGAGCTTCAGCGGAGGATTCTCGTCGATAACCCAGTCGAGTTCTTCCACCTCGACCCAACTAAAGCGTTGACGGAGACGCCGGGCAGCGCCGCCGCTAGGTCACCTGACCATCCTCGGGATAGCTAAGTTCGGACCTTCTACTCGGCTCAGCTGGGCAGCGCCGATCGTTGTTGCGGGGTTTATTTGGAAGGAGGAACACCGAATGGGGCAGGACAGGGCGGACACTATCTGGGAGACGCCGTTAACACGACGGCAATTGATGAGCGCCATGGCGGTTGGGGGCACCACACTCGCGCTCGTCGGCTGCGGGGATGACGACGCGCCCAGCTCCGCCGAACCGCAGGCTTCGACGCAGCCGAAGCGTGGCGGATCGATCATAATGCAATCAGGGAGCGCAACCGCCAGTGCGCCCAGTCTCAAGGATCCTCAGAAGATCATTTCTTTGAGCAGCTGTGACGCCTGGTCGTTGGTGGGTAACACGGTTCTCCGCGCGGACTGGAAGACTGGAACAGCACTTCCCGGCCTCGCAGAGAAGTGGGAGTTCCCGGATCCGACCACGATGCTGATCCATCTCAAGAAAGGCACGCATTTCCAGAAGGAATCGGCAGCCGCTGGTAGAGAGATCGATTCCGGGGACGTCGTTGCGTCGATGGAGCGAGTTCGCACGCCCAACGACCCCACGTTCACTATCGCGCGCGCATTTCGCCTCGTGAACACGTACGAAGCGGTCGACAAGTATACGGTTCGTGTGAAATTCAAATCTCCTGATGCCAACTTCCTGTCCTGGCTCTGGCATCCCCATGCGGGAATTGTGCTTCCGCGCGAGGCGATCCAGAAGTTCCCTGACATGTCGGTGGCGGAAGCCTTCTACGGCAGCGGTCCGTTTATTCCCGACATCAGCACCCTGCGCCCGGGTGTCTCGCTGAGCTTCCGGCGCAATCCGTCCTACGACGTCGATCCGGGGGGCCTCCCCTATCTCGACAAGGCCACCATTATTTGGATTTCCGATCCGTCCGCCCAGTTAGCGGCGCTGCGCACCGGCCAGATCGATATCGGCCTCGTCGACACGCTCGAGCAGAAGGCATTTCAATCCAGTCACCAGTTAGGCAGCACGGAGGACCTGATAACGGCAGCCAGCCACCTGGCCATGAACGTTGAGCTGGCCCCGACGAATGATGCGCGGGTCCGTCAAGCCATGCACCGCGCCATTGACCGGGAAGCCCTGGTCCAAGTCGTCGGTGACGGCTTCGGTTGCGCCGTCTTCATCCTCGGCTGTCGATCCTCAGTTTACCTGGGGCAGAAGGAATGGGACGGGAAGCCCGGCTATCGCAAGAACCACAACGAAGATGTCGCGGAGGCCAAGAAAATGCTCGCGGCAACGGGCGTTGATGCGGCAAAGACGCCGCTAAAGATGTGGCAGTCCCCGACTAGTCCGCAGAAAGTGCTTCGGGATCAGGCCATTGCGCTCAAGGGCATGCTGGAGCGCGAGCTTGGGTTCAAGATCGAGCTTGACCTGACCGTGGCTGGCTATCCTACCGCCGCCCAGGCAAAGGAAAAGGGGCTCCAGCTTTCGGCGATATCGAATGGCGGTCTCGGCGGGTTAATCTTGGACGACCCATTGTGGGCTCACTATCATAAGGATGCGACAAACAACTCGTCCGTCTGGTTCGACAAAAAGACTGACGATCTCATCGAGAAGCAGGCGTCGGCTCTTGATTTTCAGGAGCGGCGTAAGATTTTCGCGGAGTTGCAACGCTACCTCCTTGACGACCAGCAACTTCCCGGCTCGCCCACCGTTCGCAACAACGTCTGGTTCGGCGCGAAGAAGAGCATCAGGAGTTGGACGGCCCCGGGCTACTTCCTCAGTAACTACGCCTGGCAGTTCTCCCAGGTGTGGCTGGACGAATGACGCAATAGGTAGGAAGGAAACCTTGTGGGACGAGCTTTGAAAGGGCGAGTTGCAGTCATCACCGGCGCGAGTCGCGGCATCGGCCAGGCGATCGCGGTGCGCTTCGCCGCCGAGGGAGCGAAGGTCGCACTCATCGGACGGGACGAAGCGGGTCGCCGCAAAGACCTGGCCGGGACGCTCGAGGAGGGCCTCCAGCGGATCGCCGCACTTGGCGGTGCCGCGATCCCGGTCCGCGCTGACATCGGCGACCTCAATTACGACAAGCGCGACATCGTCCGTCAAATTATCGATGCCTTCGGCAGCTCGCCGGACATCCTCTTCCACTGCGCCGCAGCCCCTCGGGAGTGGGGGGCGGACAGCCGCATTCCCTTCGCGGAGATGACGGCGGACTGGTTCTTCCGCAGTGTTACGGTGAACGTCTGGGGTGGCTGGGACCTCGCAAGAGCAGTCATCCCCGGCATGCGCGAACAGGGCGCCGGCTGGATCACGATGATTTCCTCCAGTCAGGCCTTCCCGCGGCCTCACCCGGGGCGGGAGCTCGGCAACTACCGACGGGTAGGCGGAGGAAGCCTCTACGGTGGCACGAAAGCCTTCATCGACCGTATCTGCACCGGCGCGGCGCAGGATCTGTACGCGGACAACATCGCCGTGAATGCCCTCGCGCCCAATGGCGGCATCGTTACACCGAACGCGCTCTCAGTGGGATCTCCGCCGCAAGGGTCGGAGCCAATGGAGACGTTCGTGGAAGCGGCGCTGGCGCTCAGCAGCGGCGACCCGAAAGTGCTGACGAGCCGCGTTATCCAGAGCTTGCCTCTGCTCTACGAGCTCAACCGACCGGTGTACACGCTCGATGGCGCAAGCCTCTTCGATGGCTGGCAGCCTAACCACGATGACCAGCGTCGTTTCATGAAGAGCTACATCGGCCACTGATCGATGGGGCATGATCGGCCCTCGGCCTCCCCGCCCGGTGCTGGTAGGCGAGCGATACCGACGTTGAGGACAGGGTTGGAGTCGCTCAAGTAGGGGAAAGGACAAGCTCATGTCGCGCAAATACCAGGTTATCTCCGCCGATGGCCACGTGGAGACACCGCCCGATTCGTGGGTCAAATATGTGCCAACGCGGTACAGGGATCGCGCTCCCCGTCTCATCAAGTTCGCGGAGGGCGGCGAAGGCTGGATCGTAGAAGGACAGCCGTTGCTCCATAACGGCAACAATATCACCGGGGCCAAGACGCTTGCGCCGGGCGCCACTGAGGCCGACGCCAAGATGATGAACGATTCGTATTTCAATCCGGACGGCACGCCGGCACCGGGCGCAGGCCCAGCCCTTCAACGTCTTCGAGAACAGGACGCCGACGGGATCGATTGCGAAGTGCTCTTCCCGCCGGTGTATGCCACGCGCTTTGTCGAAGGGATATCGGACCACAATGCCTATCTCGCCATGGTCCAGGCGTACAACACGTTCCTTTCCCAGGACTATTGTGCTGTCGCCCCGGATCGGCTTATCGGAAACGGTGTTATCCCCGTGTCCGGCATCGACGATGCAGTCGCGGAGCTGAAGCGTTGCAAGGAGCTCGGTCTTCGGTCGGTCAGCTTCCACCAGTTCCCGAACGGGGGAGGGAGTCCGAAGCCTGAGGATGACCGGTTCTGGGAGACGGCGCTCGATCTGGGAGTGGCGCTATCCCCTCACGGCAACTTTGGCGCACTGTCTGGCCCGCTCAGCGTCGCTGGATCGGCTGGCCGACCGTTCGCCACCACGATCTCCATCCGCTCGTCGGGGCGGGTGTACGCCATTGCCCAGATGATCGGCTCGGGCGTGTTCGAGAGACTCCCGAGCCTGCGGATATACATCGCGGAGACGAACGCAAGCTGGATGCCAGAGGCGTTCTTTATGATGGACGACAGCTACAAGCTCTATAAAAAGGCCCTCAAGGCGGACCTCCCCATGCTGCCGAGCGAGTATGTGAAGAAGCACTTCCTGTTTAGCTTTATTCGAGATCCTCTGGCGATGAAGCTGCGCGATCATCTGCCGGCGGAGAACTTGATGTGGGGAAGCGACTTCCCCCATTCCGTCGGCTCCTTCCCCCATTCGCGGAGATGGCTTCAGATGATCTTTGACGACGTCCCGGAAAGCCTGAAGCGGAAGATCCTCCTTGAGAACCCGGCGGAATACTTTGGGCTCGACCTGGACCGCGCGATCACCGAAACCCCGGCCGCGGGCGCTGCCAGTTCGAGAGTCTCCGGTTAGCCGAGCAGGAGTAGGACTTTGGGAAATATACCGTTGCACGATGTCGCCGTAGTAGGCGTGTACAACACCAAACAAGCTCGCTCCCTCGAAGGGCACACCTCGAGAACGATAACGGTCGAGGCGATCCGAGGTGCCCTGGACGACGCTGGAATGACGCTGAGCGATATCGATGGCCTGTGTATTGGCGGCATCGGCTCCAGGGCGTTCGGATACGAAGCGGGATTGCGACACACCTGGGCGGCCAACGGCGGCCTTGTCGGGGTGTCGGGAGTGCTGGAGGCGGCGGCCGCGATTTCCAACGGCATCGTAAACACGGTCCTAATCGCGAGCGGCTCGGCGGGCGTCTATACTCAGCGGGAATCGACTGCTCCCTGGACCCGGCCTTCCAACGAATTCGTCGAGTGCTGGGGTCTGTTCACGGCTGCGGAATTCGCGCTCGTTGCGCGTCGACACATGGAACGGTACGGCACGACTCCCCATCAGTTGGCCACCGTCGCGGCGACCATTCGCAACAACGGGAACATCAACCCGGGCGCGGTCTACTACGGGCGCGGTCCCTTCACGCCTGAGGATGTCCTGAACTCCCGAATGATCGCCGATCCCTATCACCTCCTGGACTGTGCGATGACCTCGGAGGGCGGAGGCGCGATGATCCTCACGCGGGCGGACCGCGCCCAGGATCGACCGAAGCCTCCGGTTTACGTCCTCGGTGGGGGAATGGAAGGGGAAGGGCCTGCCTACCAGCATCCGCCGTCCTACGACATGCTCGACGAAACCGGCGTCGGTGCAGCGAAGCGAGCCTTCCGGATGGCGGGCATCACTCCAAATGACGTTGACGTTTGTGAGTTCTACGACAACTTCTCCTGGGAAGTGATCCGCATGCTGGAGGTCTTCGGGTTCTGCGGACAGGGCGAAGGCGGACCATTCGTGGAGTCGGGAGCAATCCAGCCCGGCGGTAAGTTCCCCATCGTCACCGATGGTGGGCTGATGTCCTTCAGCCACAGCGGAAATGTCCAGAGACTCCAGCGCATCATCCAGGCTGTGCGCCAGGTGCGCGGCGATTCAGTCGTGAATCAAGTGCCGAACGCCCATGTCGCGATCACGAACAACGGCGGGGCGGGCGCCCTGTATACGGACGTACTGCTGGTCGGTGACCAGCGCCCCTAGTTCTTGGAGGCGCGTTCTCATGACGATAGAAGCAAAGCCGCAGTTACCAGTCCCTCATCCAACGCCGATCTCCCAGCCCTTCTGGGACGCCTGCCTCCGCCATGAGCTGACGGTGCAGAAGTGCACCTCCTGCGGAAAGCTCATCTTCATTCCGCAGGATTTCTGCCGCTACTGCTTCACGGAGACACTGGAGTGGGTGCCATCCAGCGGCACGGGAAAGGTCTATAGCTATACGACTGTCTGGCGGCCCCAGACGCCCTCTTTCGAGGTGCCGTACGTCGTCGCGATCATCGACATCGATGGCGGCTACCAGATGCTAAGCAACGTCATTAACGTTCCCCCTGACCAGGTGAAAGTCGGCATGGCGGTCGAGGTCGTCTGGGACGACGTGACAGACACGATCACCCTCCCCAAATTCCAGCCGCGCCAGGCCTGAGTCGGAGCGCCAAGAGCATGGCACAGATATTGGAAGGCGTCAGCGTCGTCGACTTTAGCCAGGGTATGGCCGGCAGCGTCGCGACAATGCTCTTGGCGGACAACGGCTCGGATGTAACCAAGGTGGAGCCTCCTGGCGGCGATCCATGGCGCAGCGAGGCTGCGTGGATTATGTGGAACCGCGGCAAGCGCAGTGTCGTCCTTGACCTCGATACAGCGGAGGGGCGGAGCGCAGCGCTCCAGCTGGCTTCCAATGCTGACGTTGTCGTAGAGAACTTCCTTCCGGGGACCGCCGACCGTCTTGGGATTGGCTACGACGCCGTTGCCGCCCAGAATCCAAGCGTCGTTTACTGTTCGATCACCGGCCTTGGCTCAAAGGGAGCGTACGCCCAACTCAAACCTTACGAAGGACTGATCGCCGCCAGGGCAGGGGAGTATCTCAGCGTCCTCCTGGGCCGGCAGGGCAACGGTCCAATCTACCGGGCGCGGCCAAACGGCAGCTGGGGCGCGGCCAATTTTGCGGTCCAAGGCATCGTTGCCGCGTTGCGTGTCCGGAACAGAACAGGGCAGGGCCAGCGGGTGGAGACCAGCCTCTATCAGGGGCTGAGCCTCTATGACTCCCGCAGCGCGCTCGCTCGCCAGGTCGAGTTGGGCCTTATAGAGCCGATAGACCTTGCCGGGCTCACGGGCGCGACGGGAGGCACTCCACCACCGGGCGCGGACATCAATCTCCCTTACCTCGTGGCTCGCTGCAGGGACGGGCAATGGATTCAGATCACCTGTCTTGCCGCCCGGCTCTTCCCCAACTGGATGAAGGCGATCGGCCTCCGTCACATCTACGAGGACGAGCGCTTCAAGGGCGCGCCCTTCGTCTTCGCGACCCGCGAGGACAAGGCGGAACTGCGTCGCATGATCTATGAGGCGATGCTCACGCGCACACTGGACGAATGGCTCGCCATCTTCGCCGCCAACGACGTCGGTGGTGATCGCTTCCTCACGACGCAGCAGGCGATGGACCATGCGCAGACCGTCCACAACGGCGGCGTCATCGATGTCGATGACCGGTCGGTCGGGCCGACCAAACAGATCGCGCCGCTCGTCAGGTTCGCCGGAACGCCATCGCGGGTTCGCTCGGGTGCGCCCCTCCTCGGCCAGCACACCGAGGAAGCGCTAGCCATGGCCACGGCGAAGAATGGCACCGCGCGGGCGGCGGTGCCAAACGGGAACCTGCCGAAGCACCCGTTCGAAGGCATGGTCGTCCTCGACTTCTCGTCATGGCTGGCCGCTCCGGTCGGCACCTCGCTGATCGCGGACCTTGGCGCGCGGGTGATCAAGATCGAGCCGCCCTCGGGCGACGAGCACCGGAAGATGACGGCCGGTCGTGGGCGCACGCTGCAGGGAAAGGAAAGTGTCGTCCTCGATCTGAAGACGGATGCGGCGCGGCAAGTGCTCACAAGGCTGATAGCCAAGGCGGACGCCATCATGCACAACATGCGTGGCGCGGCCCCGAACCGGCTTGGCCTCGACTACGAGACGGTGAGGAAAATCAACCGCAACATCATCTACCTCTACGCCGGCTCCTACGGGTCGTCCGGCCCGGGTGCTGGCCGCGCCGCTTTCCACCCGATTGGCGGCGCTCTGAGCGGCGGCGCCCTCTGGCAGCTGGGCGCAGGAAACGAGCCGCCCCCAAACGATGCGCCAATGTCGATTGAAGAGATCACGAAGACGAGCGCGGCGATGGCAGCGGCGAATGAGGGCTCGCCGGATGTCACCGCCGCGATCGGAGTCGCCACAGCCCTCGCGCTCGCCCTCTACCACAAGGATCGCACGGGCGAGGGCCAGTACGTCGAGACGACCATGCTCATGAGCAACTGCTATATATGCTCGGACGATTTCCTCCGTTACAAGGGGAAGCCGGAGCGCCGGGCGCTCGATCGGAATCAGCGGGGGACGCACGCGCTCAATCGCATGTACGCAACAAGGGAGGGGTGGCTGTTCATCACATGCCCTTTGGAGGAAGAGTGGGAAGCGCTCTGCACAGCCCTGGGCAGGAGTGAGTGGCTACGAGAGGACAGCTTCGCTACCGGCGAGGCCCGGCTTGTTCATGACGACCAACTCATCGCGTGGATTACCCTCGTCCTCGCCGAGCGGACAGCAGACGACTGGGTACGACACTTCGAGGATTACGGCGTCCCGGCTGCCCGCGCGGACAAGATCCGTCCGGACGACTTCATGCTTATGGATGAGACCGTCAGGAGTAACGGCTTTATCGTGATGACGGATCGCCCGGGTATGGGGCGCATGATGCGCCAGGGCCCGCCAGTCACTTTCTCGATGACACCGGCGCGCGCTGAGCCGGCAGTTCCGTTCGGCGAGCAGACGGAATCAGTGTTGCGGGAGATCGGACTCTCAGCCCCGGAGATCGAAGCGCTGTTACGCGTGCAGCCGGTGCCCACAGCCGACTAAATCTCCACCACCATCGCAGCGGACGAAGGGCATCAGGAGGCGCCAGTGGACATCAAGCGCATGCAGGACACAGCGAGGGAATCATCGGCAAGCCCGCTCTATGTCGGCGACGGGATTACCCGACAGGCGTTGGTCAGCGAGAGTAAGGATTTTTCCCTGAGCATCGTGAACTTCCCTTCCGGCAACCGTAGCAAATGGCATGACCACGATTGCGACCAGGTGTTGATCGTCACGGGCGGGAGCGGAATCGTGGCAACCGACGGGTATCGGCAGATCGTGGAGGTCGGGGATATCGTGTTCAGTCCGGCCGGGGAGAAGCACTGGCATGGTGCGGGCGAGGATCATGACTTCTCGCACATCACAATCACCGTGCCCGGCTCCGCGGTGCGTAACTTGGAAGACTAACGGGATGGGCGCGTGAAGGAGAAGCGAGGGCCACTCGCAGGAACCTGGCCGTTAGCTATGGGGGGTATCTCCGGGGCGGATATGGATTACCACGATATCCTCTATGACGTTAGCGATCGGGTCGCCCGGATCAGCATGAACCGGCCCCGGTATCGCAATGCCCAGAGCCGCCGCATGCTGGGGGAGATGGACGACGCCTTCACCCGCGCCGTCGACGATCCGGGCGTGCGGGTCATCGTCCTGCGGGGCGAGGGCGATGCCTTCTCTTCCGGCCACGACCTGGGCACGCCGGAAGAACTGGCCGATACCGCTCCCAGCCCCTTCAGCGGCGACGATATGGCGCTGCGCTTCCGCCTCGGCGTCGATCTGTTCGTGGACCGGACGCTGCGCTGGCGCAACCTCCCCAAGCCCACCATCGCCGCCGTGCAGGGCTACTGCATCTACGGCGGCTGGATGATCGCCTCCGCCATGGACGTCATCTTCGCTGCGGAGACCGCCCAGTTCCTCGGCGTCCAGTTCCAGTACTTCTCCATCCCTTGGGACATCGGCGTGCGCAAGACCAAGGAACTGCTGTTTGAGGGCCGCTTCATCGATGCGCGGGAGGCAGAGCGCCTGGGGCTGGTGAACCGTGTCCTGCCGGACGCGAGCCTCGATGAGGAGACGATGGCCTACGCCGTCCGTGTCGCCGCGAACGATCCCGCCCGGCTGCGCACGCTGAAGTTCGCCGCCAACCAGGTGCAGGACATGCAGGGCTTTGCCGCCCACATCCAGGCCGTCCACGCGATGAACAACCCTCCCCTGTCCTCCGCCGGAGACGCATCCGGCCCGTCTTACGCCATCCAGCGGGCGCGGGAGAACCAGCGCATCACCCGCGCGCTTCCGGAGCGGGGCGAGCGGACATAAGCGGCTCAGGGCCGGCGGTAGAAGTCCCGGCGCATGGCGTCCCGCCGTCCCCGTAACTCCTCCGGATCGCGGCTGTAGCGGGCCAGCGTGTGCCGGATGAACTCCAGCGAATCCTCGAACTCCGGGTGCACCACCTCCGTCGCCCCTGCCGCTCGCAGCGTATCCAGGTCCTCCACCGCGTGTCCACGCACAAGGATGTCGAGCGCCGGATTGGCCGGGCGCGCGAAGGAGATGATGTACGCCGTCGCCGCCGGGTCTGGCAGCGTAATCGCGAGGAGACGCTCCTCACTCAGCCGACAGGCGGACAGCACCGATTCGTTCGCCGCGTCCCCGTAGATGTAGGACACGCCGTTCTCCCGGAGCCGATGGATCAGGTAGGGGTTCTGTTCGATCACCACGCAGGGGATGTGTTCGCGCTACAGCTCCATCACCGGCTCTCGCCCCACGCGCCCGTAGCCGCAGACGACCACGTTGGCCCCTGCAGGGACCGCTCATCGACGCGCGCCTCGATCACGTCCGACTCCTGGAACAGCTGCCACAGTCCCGGCGCCGCCGTAAGCGCCCCGTTGATCCGCGGCACCGCTTGCACCAGGAAGGGGCTGATCACGATGCTGGCGAGCGAAACCATGAGGATGACCGAGCTGAGGTCATCGCTGATCAGGCCCTCATTCCGCCCCATCTGCGCTAGGAGGAAGCAGAGCTCGCCCGACTGCGCCAGCAGCAGCCCTGCCGGGATGGCCGTGCGCAGGGGCAGCCCCAGCAGCGCGAGCGGCCCCGCGGAGAGGAAGAACTTGCCGCCGACGATCGCCGCGGCAACGACGGCAACCTGGACCGGGTGGTCCATCAGCACGCCCGGGTCCGCCAGCATCCCCATCGAGAACGAAGAACACCGTGGCGAAGACGTCCCGCAGGGGCAGCACTTCGGATAGCGTGCGATAGCTGAACTCCGATTCTGCTATCACCAGCCCCGCCAGGAACGCCCCCAGTGCGATCGAAAGCCCCAGCGCCTAGCTGCCCGCGGCCAGTCCCAGCGCCAGCGTGAGGATGGTGAGGAGAAAGAGTTCGTGGGAACCCGCGACGCGCCACCCGGGGCAGCAACCACGGCAGCCCCCTGCAGCCCAGGAGGTAGGCTGCCAGCAGCAGCCCAGCGGCCTCCACGGCGGCCAGCCCGAACTCCACCGGCAGGTTGTCCTGGGAGCCACCGGCCAGCGTCGTGAGGAGGATGACCAGCGGCACCACCGCCAGATCCTGCACCAACAGGACGCCGAGGGGCATCCGGCCGTGCAGCGTGGAGACCTCGTTGCGCGGGTCCATGAGGGTGAGCGCTACCATCGTTGAACTCAGCGCCATCGCGGAGCCCAGCACCAGCGACCCCGTGCGTCCGAACCCCAGCGCGCCGCCCAGCAGCACGCCCAGCGCGATCGTGAGCGTAATCTGGGCGATCCACCCGATGATCGCCGCCCTGCGGACGCCGCTGAACTTGAAGAAGGAGAACTGCAACCCGAGTGTGAACAGGAGCAGCGCCACCCCCAGCTCCGCTATGTCCCGCACCTGTGAGGGATCGATCTCCCCTCCCGGCAGGACCTGGGCCACGACAACCCCCGCCAGAAGGTAGCCGAGGATGGCGGGCAGGCGCACCAAGCTAGCCAGCATGCCGCCTGCCGCCGCCGCCGTGATGATAATCACAAGGGCGCGGAGTATCTCGCTCTGGGTTTCCATCGGCCGTCACACGGTTCGGCCTCTAGCCGTGACGCGTATACTACCAGCCAGGAGGTCTCGCAACGCCCATGGCCGGTGAAGCAAGCAAAGTGAGCAGCACGGAGTTCGCCCCCCGGCGACGGTGGTCCCGCCTAACCATCGGCTCCCGAGACGCCGTCTTCTTCCTCGCCATCGCGGCTCTACTCCTGGCCGCCGTCCTCGTCTCCGTGTTCCGCCCAACGTCCAGCCCTGGAGCCGTTATCCACCGCTTTGACGCCGGTACCGTCCGCACCCTGCTCACCAGCCCGGCCGATCCGCGCACGCTGTACGCGTTGGAGGGTGACCGGCTACGAGTGAGCCGCGATGGTGGCCTGTCCTGGCAGGTGCTGTTGGACCGCCCCGGCTGGAACGCGACATCCATCACCGCCGACGCCACGGCGCCGGACACGCTGTACGCCGCCGGCAGCGGCATGGTGGAGCGCAGCGAAGACGGTGGTAGAACATGGCGCCCCCTGCCCGGCGCCGCCCTCCCCGGGTCCGATATCCGCTTCATCCTGGCCTCACCCACCGATACCGGCGTGCTCTTCATCCACCTCGTCTCCGGCGCGTTCTACCAGAGCGATGACAGCGGCGCTACGTGGATGCCGCGCGATAGCCTGCCGGGAGAGGCGAAGACCGTAGCCGCCGCGCAGCGGGTCTGCTGCCAGGAGACGTTGTATGCCGCCGTGCCCGGCTCCGGCGCCTGGGTCGGCTCCAGCGATGGCCGGCTCTGGCAGCGCATACTGGACTCCCCGTTGGCCGTCAACGCCGTCGCCATCGATGGCGACGGCCGCCTTATCGTGGGGACGGACGCCGGCGCCTACGCAACCGCCGACCGGGGGAAGAGCTGGGAGACGCTGGCGCTGCGCCGGCCCATCGCCTCGCTCGCTACCTGGCCCAGGGAACCCGGCACGATCTTCGCAATCGACAGCGATGGGCGCCTTTACCGCAGCGGTGACGGCGGAAAGAGCTGGTAGCCTGACTCAGGCCGCCATCTCTGACACCTCGCCCGGCCCCGCCGCAAGGTAGGCTTCCATCGCAGCCGCATCCATCGGCCGTCCAAAGTAGTATCCTTGCGCCTGTTCGCAGCCCAGGTCCTTCAACCGCTCCACCTGCTCCACCTGCTCCACGCCCTCCACGATCGTCAGGAGTTTTGCCGACTCACTCATGCTGATAATGGCGCTGGTGATAGCCGGGGAGACCGCGGACCCCGACTCATCGGAGCGGAGCGCGTCCACGAATGACTTGTCGATCTTGATCACGTCAACGGGGAAGCGCTGCGTGAGTGCCTGGGCGCCGCCGCTTTCCATGCCTGAATTGTCGGCATGAAACGCTGCCGCAGACATAGGAGATGCACGTGCCGTGCGGTAAGATTTCGTGTACTAGGGCGAGGTCCCACGCCCCAGCATCCGGCGGACGATCATCGGGAGGATGCCCCCGCTCCGGTACTGCTGGACCTCGACGAGGTTGTCGATCCGCACCACGGCCGGGAACGCCCTCTCCCCGCCGTTCCCGTTCCGCGCCCGCACCGTGATCTGCTGCCGGGGCGTGATTTCGTCGCCCAGACCCTCGATCTCGTACGCCTCGTCGCCCACGATGCCCACCGATGCGCGCCCCTGTCCCGGCAGGAACTCCAGCGGCAGCACCCCCATGCCGATCAGGTTGCTGCGGTGGATGCGCTCATAGCTCTCGGCGATAACCGCCCGCACACCGAGCAGAGCGACGCCCTTCGCCGCCCAATCGCGGGAACTGCCGGAGCCGTACTCCTTCCCGGCGATAACGATGAGGGGAACACCTTCCCGCTCATAGCGCATGGCAGCGGTATGGATCGGCAGGGTCTCTCCGTCGGGTAGGTGCCGGGTGACACCGCCCTCCGTGCCGGGCACCAGCTCATTGCGTAGCCGCACGTTGGCGAAGGTTCCGCGCATCATCACCTCGTGGTTGCCGCGACGGGAGCCGTAGCTGTTGAAATCGGCCGGCGCCACGCCATGCTCCGTCAGGTACGTCGCCGCCGGGCTGTTCTTCGCGATGTTGCCGGCGGGCGAGATGTGGTCCGTCGTGATCGAATCGCCCAGCATGGCCAGCAGCCGCGCCCCCCGGATCGGGACGATGCCAGGCGCCGCGTCGGGCAGGTTCTGCACGAAGGGTGGCTGGCGCAGGTAGGTCGAGTTCGCGTCCCACTCGTACAGCCCGCCCGTGGGCGCCGGCAGGGAGCGCCAGCGCTCATCGCCCTCAAAGACATGGGCGTAGGTGGTGCGGAAGATGTCCGCCCCCACCGATGATTCGACGGCGCGCGCCACCTCGGCGCTGGTGGGCCAGATCTCCGCCAGCATCACCGGCTGGCCCGCCCGGTCCATCCCCAGAGGCTCCTTCGTCAGGTCGATGTCCACCCGTCCCGCTAGCGCATAGGCGACGACGAGCGGCGGCGATGCCAGGTACGCCGCCCGCACCTGGGCATGAATACGGCCCTCGAAGTTGCGGTTCCCGCTTAGGACGGCGGAAACCACCAGCCCCTCGTCGTCGATTGCCTTCGCCACATCGTCGGGCAACGGACCGCTGTTGCCGATGCAGGTGGTGCAGCCGAACCCCGCCAGGTTGAATCGCAGCGCTTCCAGGGACGTCATCACCCCTGCCCGCTGGAGATACTCCACCACCACGCGAGAGCCCGGCGCCAGGCTCGTCTTGACGTATGCCGGCACTGAGAGCCCCCGTTCCACCGCCTTCTTCGCCAGCAGGCCGGCGCCCAGCATCACGGCCGGGTTCGAGGTGTTGGTACAGCTCGTGATCGCGGCGATGACGACGGAGCCGTGCCCGACGCGATCGCGCTGTGAGGGGCCTGCGCCTTTCAACTGCTCCGGATAGCCATCGCGCAGGCTCTGCGGCACGTTGCTCAGCGTCACCCGGTCCTGCGGCCGCTTCGGTCCGGCCAGCGACGGCTCGATGCTGTTCAGGTTCAGGTCCAGCACGTCGGTGAACACAGGCTCCGGTGCGCTGTCCTCCCGGAACATCCCCTGCGCCCGCGTGTACTGCTCCACCAGCTCCGTGTCGCGCCCCGTCCCGCTGAGGTAGCGCAGCGTTTCCGCGTCGACGGGGAAGAACCCCACCGTCGCGCCGTATTCCGGCGCCATGTTGGCGAGGGTCGCGCGGTCCGGCAGGGAAAGCTGGCTCAGCCCCGGCCCAAAAAACTCCACGAACTTGCCCACCACCCCGTGCGCGCGCAGCATCTGGGTGGCGGTGAGGACCAGGTCGGTCGCGGTCATCCCTTCCCGCAGCTTGCCGCTGACCCGCACGCCCACCACATCCGGCGCCAGCATGGGCAGCGGCTGGCTCAGCATCGCCGCCTCTGCCTCGATGCCGCCGACGCCCCAGCCCAGCACGCCCAGCCCGTTGATCATCGTCGTGTGGGAATCGGTCCCCACCAGTGTGTCCGGGAGCGCGACGCCGTCCTCGGTCCGCACCACGGAGGCCAGGAACTCCAGGTTGACCTGGTGGACGATGCCGGCGCCGGGCGGCACCACGCGAAAGTTGCTGAATGCCTGCTGCGCCCAGCGGAGGAAGGCGTAACGCTCCCCATTGCGCTCGTACTCCTTGCCCACGTTATAGGCGTACGCATCGGTGGTGCCGTAAGCGTCCACCTGCACGGAGTGGTCGATAACGAGGTCGACCGCCACCGCCGGGTTCACCTGCCGGGGGTCGCCCCCCTGGCGGGCCACCTCGGCCTGCAGCGCGGCGAGGTCGGCCACCACGGGGATGCCGGTAAAGTCCTGCAGCAGGACGCGGGCGGGGAGGAACCCCAGCTCATCGCGGCTCGCCGACTTCGCCGCCCAGCGCGCCAGCGCCTCCACCTCGGCCATCGGAAGGAGTTCGTCATCGCAGCGGCGAAGCAGGTTCTCCAGTAGAATCTTGATCGTGAAGGGAAGACGGTCGATATCGGCGATGCCAAGCTCAGAAAGCCGGCTCAGCCGATAGTAGGAGAGCGTCGTACCGGCTACGCGCAGTTCCGCAAGCGCGCCGAAGGGATCGCGACGAGCCATTATCCTTGCCTTCTTTCGTGGAAATACGTGTACGGTCTGTCCTCCAGCAAGGATAGCACGAATCCAACCCGCCCGATGGAGACCACCACGGGAGGCGCCGTCTGTTAGGATGGCCGGAGACTGGAGCATTCCGGGCGCGCGGCGCACCCCTGCTCCGTGACAGAAGCGAGGCGATTCTGAAGTTCGTCCGGCTCGTCATCCTGCGCGCGGGGCGTTCCTCTGTCCGGACACGACTGATCGTGCCCGTTCAGACCTTTATCCGCACGGAGTCCTTTGGCGGCCTCCTGCTGCTCACCGCCGCAATCATTGCGATACTCTGGGCCAACTCGCCGTGGTCTTCGTCCTACTTCGACCTGTGGCAAGCCCATGTCTCTTTGGAGGCAGGCCCGCTAACGATCTCGGAGGACCTGGGGCACTGGGTCAACGACGGGCTGATGGCCATCTTTTTCTTCGTCGTTGCGCTCGAAATCAAAAGGGAGTTCCTCTACGGCGAGCTCGCCGATCGCCGCCGGTGCGCCCTGCCCATCGCCGCCGCCGCCGGCGGCATGGTGGCGCCAGCCCTGTTCTTCCTGCTCTTCAACGGCGGCGGTGAGGGCGAAGGGGGATGGGGCATCCCGATGGCGACGGACATCGCCTTCGCCCTCGGCGTGCTCGCGTTGCTCGGGCGGCGCGTGCCCGTCGAGCTGCGCGTGTTCCTGCTCACGATCGCCGTGGTGGACGACCTTGGGGCAATCGCCATCATCGCGTTCTTCTACACGGAGGACCTGGCGCTGAGCTCGGCCGGGTTCGTCCTTGCCATCATCGTCGCCATCGTCGCGATGAACCGGGCCGGCGTGCGGAGCTACAACGCCTACGTGGTCGTGGGCGTGCTCCTCTGGGTCGCTGTGTTCAAGATGGGGGTTCATGCCACCGTCGCCGGGGTGGTCCTCGGCGCGCTCACGCCGTCTCAGCGTTACTCCAGCAGCCGCGGCCTGTTGAACGCCGCGCCCGGTCTGCTTCGCCGCTTCCAGTCGGTGATGGAGAAGGATGACCATGACGATTCCCATGCAGTGCTGGCGGACCTGGCCACGCTCGGCGAAGCCACGGAGTCCCCCATGGAGCACCTGGAGCGGCTGGTCCATCCATGGTCAAGTTATGTCGTGCTCCCCCTCTTCGCTCTCGCTAACGCGGGCATCGTGCTCTCTCGACAGGCGATCGATGACGCGCTGAGGAGCCCCGTCACGCTCGGCATCGTGATCGGGCTGCTCGCCGGCAAGGTGGTCGGCGTGAGCGCGGCCACGTGGCTCATGGTCCGGCTCCGGCTGGGATCCCTCCCCCGCAACACCGAATGGACGCACATCTGGGGAGTATCGATCATCGCTGGCATGGGCTTTTCCGTGTCCCTCTTCATCACCGGCCTGGCGTATGAGGATGACTCGCTCACCTCCGCTGCTAGGATCGGGGTGCTTGCCGCATCGGTCATTGCCGGGGCGCTGGGGTACGCCTTCCTGCGACTGACTTCGCGAGTGTGACGGCGCTACCCGGACAACACCTGAAGCGGCTTGAGGGCCGCCGTCACGGGCGTATGCTGCCCCGGCAATGGTCCGTTTGCGCTCCGCCCTTTTCCTCGCCGCACTCTCCGCCGCGTTGATCGCGCGGGCGTTAGTGAGCCGCGCGGAGACGCCTGCCTCCCAGGCTCCGCTGCTCCATAACGCCGCGTTTACGGAGACGGTCGACGGCATGCCGCCGGCTGGGTCGCCTTTACCGGTGGTGTGCGCATGGATGCCCGCCCCGGCGGCGCCCTTCATGTCGGCGCCCTGGGGATGAACTGGCTGGTTCAATCGATCCCGGTGCAGGCCGCCGGGTACGACGTGGGCGTACAGAGCGGCGGCGCTGCGACGGCGGCGCTCCTCGTCACCTGGCCGCTACCGACGACGGCAGCGGCGCCCCGTTCGACTCCATTGACGGGGCGGAAAGGGCGCGGGCGCCCTTCGGCGCTACCCCCTAACGCTCGCCACCGGCCCCTTGCGGTGCCGGGAAATGCGCGTAGCCTGCGCGTCTACTTGCTCGCGCAGGGTCCTTCCAATGCTGAGGCGGTGTTCGCGGGCTTGACCATCCGCGCCGTGGCCGATCCGCCTCCTTCCGCCGACCCGGGAGGCGTCGACGGCCCCGAAAAGAACGCTCCACCAGTTCAGCGCACGTTTCCTGCGGTCGTTGCCTCGCTCCCGTTCAGCGCGCCGCTCCAGCCCCGGTGGTCGTTACCCCGCGCCTAGGAGCGGTCGCGACGCCGGAGCCGACTCCCGGACTTGCGCGCGCCCGTTTCCTTGTCGGCAGCGTTCGCCGGCAATGGCGCGAGGGGAGCGGACTGGGTGGAGCTGTACAACGCGGGCGCCACCTCGGTCCTGCTCGATGGCTGGGTGCTCAGGGCCGGGATCACGCGCTATCCCCTGCCGCCGGTGGTCATCCCCGCCCACGGATTCGTCGTGCTCGCCCCCAGCGAAGCCTTTGTCCACACCTACCCCATGTTGCGGCAACCGCTGGCCCCCCCACGGCGTCGTTGACCCCCGCGCGGCAGAACGGCGTAGCGCAGATCATGGACGCCGGTGGCAACGCCGTCGATGTCGTCGCCTGGGGCGTGGCCGATGGCATCTTCCAGCGCGGGGCCGTTCCCGCCGGCCATAGCCTAGAGCGTCGCACCGCCGGTCTCAACCGCGACCGCCCGGACGACTTCGTGGAGAACAGCCGTCCCACCCTCGGCGAAGGATTCGCGCTTGTGGCCGCCTCCTCGGAATGCACCCGCACGGTAGCGCTGCTGCTCTCCCTGGTCGCGGTGCTCGCGACGCCGCTGCTGGCGCTCTTCGCACTCCGTCGCCCCCGCCTTTAGCGTTCCGGGGACGCGACTGTTACGATGAAAGCGGTAACGAGGTGCCCCATGCCCGTAGAACGGTTGCAGAAGATCCTTTCCTCCGCCGGCATCGCCTCCCGTCGCGACGCGGAGGTGATGATCGTGGCCGGGCGCATATCCGTGAACGGCGAGCCCGTGCGTGAGTTGGGCTCCCGCGCCGATCCGGAGCGCGACGACATCCGCGTGGACGGCAAGCCCGTAGCGCTGCCGAAGAAGCGCACCACCATCGCCCTGAACAAGCCCGTGGGCTACGTGACCACCATGAGCGATGAGCGTGGCCGCCCCACTGTGCTTGATCTGCTGCCCGATTCGCTGCCCCGTCTCTTCCCCGTGGGGCGGCTCGATCTGGACAGCGAGGGGCTGCTGCTGATGACCAACGACGGCGACCTGGCCCAGCGGCTCACCCATCCGGGCCACGGCGCCCAGCGCGAATACCTGGTGATGGTGGAGGGCGTGCCAGATGAGGCCGCGCTCGATCGGCTCCGCTACGGCGGCGTCGTCCTCAACGACCGCAGGACCGCGGACGCCTTCGTCCGCCCGGTGGACAAGCGCCAGGTGGTGCGGGAGGGCGGCGGCAGCTGGCTTCGCATCGGCCTGCGGGAGGGACGGAACCGCCAGATCCGGCGCATGTGCATGGCCATCGGCCACCCGGTGCTGCGGCTGCGGCGCGTTCGCATCGGCCCCGTCCGGCTGGGCGACCTCCCCCCAGGTGAATGGCGACCGCTTACCCCGGGCGAGTTGCGGTCGCTCAGCGAGATCAGCATCGAGCCGGAGCCTGCCCCGGAGCCACGCTCACAGCCGCGCCCCCGGGCAACCACCGGCAGACGCACCTGAGTTTGCCGCCGTCTGAGCGCGGCGCGTACAATTGCCCACGATGACCGCACTCCTTCCCCCACCTGATCCCGCCCTCGCCCGTACGGGCGCGCTGCTGGCGATTCGTGGCGTCTCCCACGCCTACGGCCCCGCGCCGCGCTCCGTGTCCGCGCTCGCCGGCATCGACCTGGCGCTGCGGTCCGGCGAGTTCGTCTCCATCATCGGGCCGACGGGCTGCGGCAAGTCGACCCTGCTGCGCATCGCCGGGGGGCTGCTGCCCCCCACGTTGGGCGCGGTCAGCATTGACGGCGCCGCTCCCGATGAGGCGCGGCTGCACAAGCGGATCGGCTCCGTGTTCCAGGACCCGGCGCTCCTGCCGTGGCTGAACGTTCGCGGCAACATCGAGCTGATGGCCCGGGTGAACCGGCGGCACGGCCCGCGGACCATCGACACCGACGCCCTGCTCACCAGTGTGGGGCTGTCCGATGCGGCGGAGATGCGCCCGCACCAGCTCTCCGGCGGCATGCGCCAGCGCGCCGCCCTTGCCCGCGCCTTCGCCCTGGAGCCGGCGCTGCTCCTTATGGACGAGCCTTTCGCCGCGCTGGACGAGATCACGCGGGAGGCGATGCGCTATGAGCTGCTGCGCATCTGGGAGCGGCGACAGGCCACCGTCCTCTTCGTCACTCACAGCGTGCGGGAGGCCGTCGCCCTGTCCGATCGCGTCATCGTCCTCGCGGGAACGCCGGGCCAGCTCCGCGCAGACGTGCCGATCGATCTGCCCCGGCCCCGCCGTCATGAAGATGAGCGCTCCCTGCCCTTCCTCGACCTCGTCGATCGATTGCGGGCGCTGCTGTGAGCACGGCGCGTGGGGAGCAGGTGCGGGCCCCGGTCGCCCGGCGGCAGGCGCGGGAACTCGCGCGCTCCCTCGTGGCGGCGTACCGCGTGGTCCGGCGTGTCGCCGCTTCCCTGCTCCCTCCGGTCACTCTGGGGGGGCTGGTGTTGCTCCTCTGGGACGCCTGGGTCCGCCTGCGCGATGTCCCCATCTGGCTCGTCCCGCCGCCGGGCCTCGTGCTGGAGCGCCTGCTGGAGCGCTGGCAGTTCTTCCTGGAGCAGGGCTACGTCACCCTGGGCGAAGCGCTGGTCGGGCTGCTCATCGGCACGCTGGGGGCGCTCCTACTCGCCGTAGCCATGGCCCACTCCCGCTTCCTGGAGCGCGGGCTGTATCCGCTCGCCATCATGCTGAAGGTGACCCCGGTTGTTGTCTGGGCGCCGCTCTTTGTGCTGTGGTTTGGATTCGGAACCATGCCGAAGGTCTTTATTGCCGCCCTTATCGCCTTCTTCCCCATGCTGGTGAACACCGTCACCGGACTCCGCGCCGTCCCGCCGGACGCCCACGCCGTGTTCCGCTCGATTCACGCCAGCACGGCGGAGGTGCTGTGGCGGCTGCGGCTCCCCTTCGCCCTTCCCTACCTCTTCGCCGCGCTGCGTGTCTCCGCCCTCCTCTGCGTCATCGGGGCGGTGGTCGCGGAGTGGTCGGGCGCCGACCGCGGCATCGGCCACGTCATCGCTGTGGCGAACAGCAACCTGGACACCGCCACGGTGTTTGCCGGCATCATCACGCTGACGTTCATCGGAGCGATCCTCAATGCGGCCATCCTTCTCTTGGAGCGCCGTATCCTGTCGTGGCACGATGCGTATCTTCCCTAGACGCGGCGCCGCCCTCGCCCTGGCGATGTACGCCCTCCTGGCCGCTTCCTGCGGAGGGGGCGATGACGCCGCCCCGGGTCCGGCGACGGCAATGCCCCCCGCGCCGGAGCCGACCAGCCTCACCTTCCTCGCCGCCTTCCGGCCCCAGGCGAACCTCCCCTTCGTCGGCGTCTACGTCGCTCAGGAGAAGGGCTACTTCGCCGAGGAGCGGCTCATCGTCAATATCCAGCACCTGACCAGCGGTTCCGCCCTCACCCTGACGGTGCAGGGGCGGGCCCAGGTCACCACAGCAGATGCCCCCACCCTGCTGCAACGGCGGGCGGAGGCGAAGCTACCCGTCGTCGCCATCGCCCTCATCGGCCAGGAGGGGCAGCAGGGCTGGATCAGCCTGCGGGAGTCCGGCATCGCCCGACCCCAGGACTGGGCGGGCAAGCGCATAGGCTACCGCAACACGGCGCCGCCGGAACTGGCCGCCATCTTGGAGATCGCCGGCCTGAAGGCGGACGCCGTGAAGACGACGAACATCGGCTTCCAGCCCCCCCAGCTGCTCATCGAAGGGCTCGTCGATGTCTACCCCGTGTTCCTCTCCAATGAACCGGACATCGTCCGGCGGACGCTGGGCAAGGAAGTAAACGTGTTCAAGGCGTCCGATTACGGTGTGCCCACGCTCGGCCTGACCTATGCCACATCAGAGGAGTACTTGCGCGACCACCCGGACGTGCTGGCCCGCTTCCTGCGCGCCGCCCTGCGCGGCATCGAATACGCGAAGGCGCGCCCGGATGAGGCGGTGGACATCGTCATGAAGTACGCGCCGCAGGAAGAGCGCGCCCACCAGCGCTACATGCTGGACACGGAGCTGGCGGCGGCCGGTATAGGCGCGGCGCCGGACGGCGGCATCGGCTGGATGACCCGGGAGCAGTGGCGGGCGCTCTATGACACGCTCCTGAAGTACGGCGCCCTCAACAGCAACATCGATGACATAGGCAGCGCCTTCGATGCCGGGCCGCTGCGCAGGGCGCGGGGACGGAACTAAGCGCACGAAGGCCCCGCCAAGCGGCGGGGCCCCTCTATCCATATTCGTTGTCCGCAGTTAGCGCGCGGCCTTTGCCGCCGCCGCCTTCGCCGCGCGCGATAGCTCCTGCGGGTGGCGGTCCTTCTTCATCATCTCCCGGGGCGGATCGATGTAGATGGCGCTCCAGCCGCAGCTGTCCTCGCACAGGCGACAGCCGGTGCACTTCCGCGGATCGACGCTGGCGACACCGAAGAAGTCGTCACTGCGGGCAGCGGGCACAAGGCTCAGCGCCTCAAACGGACAGACGTTGATGCAGATCTCGCAGCCGCTGCCGATGCAGTTCTCTTCCACCACCAGCGCCACCGGCCACTCCTTGCGCACAAACGCCTTGCACAGGTCGCCTTCATCATCAAGGATGGCCTCCGGCGGACACACCGCGCCGCAGGCGCCGCAGTCGATGCAGAGATCCGGGTCGATGACGTGGACTTCGTTGCGGGCGCCGCTGATGGCGCTTGTGGGACAGCGCTTGATGCAAGCCGTACAGCCGATGCATACGTCGATGATGGTGTACGCCACGGGCCTTCCCTCCCTAGTCGATAGCGACGACCGCGCTTTGAGGGGCAGTATAGGAGCCTGTGAGCACCGCCGTCAAAACTTCGTCCGAAGCCAGGTTGCGGCGCCCCCACTCCTTGATCTTGTCCAGCGTCCTCGCCAGTTCGTGACCGCGTGGTGTCAGTTCATACTCCACCCACGGCGGCATCGTCGCGATGATGTGGCGCTCGGCGATGCC
>SHXV01000002.1 GCA_009693105.1 Dehalococcoidia bacterium | reverse complement strand
TGCAGCTCCAGGGAGATGCGTAGCGCGAATTCGCGGTCCAGCGCGGTATGGTGGGTGAAGAAGGGCCGCGCCGCCGCGCCGCCCGCACTGGGCTGGAGCACCGGCGTCTCCACTTCGATGAAGCCCTCCCCGTCCATGAACCGGCGGACGGCGGCGATGATGCGGCTGCGGAGGCGAAAAGCCTCCCTCACCTCCTCGTTCGCCATCAGGTCCAGGTAGCGCTGGCGATAGCGAATCTCGACATCGCTGAGGCCGTGCCACTTCTCCGGGGGCGGACGCAGCGCCTTGGCGAGCACGGTGATGCGCGTCGCCCCGACGGTGGGCTCGTGGGTGCGGGTGCGAAAGAGCGGCCCTTCCACTTCGATGAAGTCGCCCAGGTCCAGGTCATCGAGCAGGGCGAAGGCGGCGGCGCCGACGGTGTCCTGTTTCACATACGCCTGCAGCCGGCCGGCGCCATCGCGCAGGTCGAGGAAGGCGGCCTTGCCCATCGTGCGCTGGGCCGTGATCCGGCCCGCGACGATGACGGCGGGCTGTTCGGCGCCCCGCTCCTCCGTGGTCTGGAACGCGGCGAGTGCATCGGCCGTGGTGTGGGTGCGACTGCTGCGCGGCGGGTAGGGGTCGATGCCGCGCTGGCGCAGACGGGCCGCCTTCTCCAGCCGCCGGGCCGTATACTCCGATCGTTCGTCAGACATGGAGGGAAACCTCAGGCGAAGGTCCGCCGCCGTTGCGGGCGGTCCGCCGCTGTGGGCAGTCAGTCATTGAGCCAGGGGAAGCGGCGCTGCGGGCCGGGCGCTTTCGGCTCCTCCTCCTCAGGCTCCTCCTGCTCGTTATCGTACTTATCGTTGTCGTTTTCGGCGCCTTCGGTGTCTTCGGCTTCCTCGTCGACGTCAGCGGCGGCATACCGTCCCGCCGCCGTCATCGGTTCATGGCGGTACTGGGCCACGGGCGCGTCATCGGCGGGACGCTTCCCTTCAATCTGGCCGATCCCGCTGCGAATGTTATCCAGGAACAGCCCGATCTGCTCTTCCAGCCGCTGCAGAAGCTGTAGGGCGTAGGAATCGGCCTCCTCCAGTTGTTGCGCCGCCACGCGCGCCGCCTGCGCCAGCCGATCCGCCGCCTGTTCTTCCGCCTCCCGGAGCAGATGCTGTACCCGCTGGTCCGCCTCCACCAGCAGATCGCGGCTACGCTCCTCGGCGATGCGCGTCACCCCCTGCTCTGAGATGCGCGTGTCCAGCTCCCGCCGAAGACGGCTGACCTCTTCCTCCGCCCGGGTAAGCTGGGCCCGCGCCTCCGCTTCCGAGCGACGCAGGGCAGCGATCTCATCGTCGCCCACGAATCCTTCCGAGTGGACGACGGTGATCCCCGGCCCGGATACGCGCATCTGGTCGATCAGATCGTAGATGCGGACGCGATCGATGAGCGCGCCGCCGCCCAGCGGCATGCGGCGCCCCTCCGCAACGAGCTCTTCAAGCTCATCGATCAATCGCTGCAGGTCTACGTGAGTCCTCCCATGGTACGCGCTGAGGTGAGTGATGGGAACTTCTCTTGAAGCGCCGTCCACACGTGCGAAGGGACCAGCGACTCTACATTGAATCCCAGGCGCGCTACTTCCCGTATCCGGCTGGCGCTCACAAACAGGTGCTCAATACTCGCCATAAGATACACCGATTCAATCTCTGGCGCCATCTTCTTGTTCATGAGCGCCATATCGAACTCGCTCTCAAAACCGGTAACGGCGCGAATCCCACGCACCAGGAAGAGGGCGTTGTTCTCCCGGGCCATGTCCACCACCAGCCCGTCGAAGGAGAGGACACTCACGTTCGGCATGGGCTTGACCGCCCGCGCGAACATCGATACGCGCTCCTCCGTGGTGAAGAGCGCGGCCCCCTCCTGGACGGAATACACCGCAACGATGAGCTTATCGAAGATTGAGGCGGCCCGTTCCACGATGTCCAGGTGCCCGTTGGTGACAGGGTCGAACCGCCCCGGGTACAGCGCGATTCTCACAGCATCGGCCCCCTTGCCTCGGTCTCTCCCGCCCGGAGGATCTACGCTTCGGCGGCGGCATAGATAGCGATCATCGTATCGCCGTGGCGTCGTTCCCGGAACAAGGGCAGCATACCCAACCGCTCTGGCGCCGCCGTCCGCCGCGAGTGTTCCAGCACGATGATCGCCCCCACGTCCAGCCGTTCCGGCCCCGCCCAGGCGTCGAGCAGGGACACTGCTTCCTCATCGGCGTAGGGCGGATCCATGAGCACCAGTGTATATGGTCCGGGCAATTCCCGAAGCGCCCTCGCCACCGCCATCTGGTAGACATGGGCGCGCTCCTCCATGCCCAGCGATGCCAGATTGCGCCGGATCGCCCCGCAGGCCCGGGCATCGCCCTCCACGAAATCGCAGGCGCCATCGTTCCGGCTCAGCGCCTCGATGCCCAGCGCGCCGCTGCCGGCGTAAAGGTCCAGCACCCGCGAGAAGTCGGCTCCGGCGGCGGCGAGTATATCGAACATCGCCCCCCGAACGCGGTCGCTGGTGGGACGGGTGGCGGTCCCGGGTGGCGCCGACAGCGGTCTGCCCCGCGCGCTCCCGGCGATCACTCTCATCCCCTGCCGGCCGGCCTACCCGCGCGGGGAGACACTGATCCGCACCTTCTGCCCCACGCGCATATCGCCGTTGCTGACGATGAGCGTAGCCGTGTACGTTCCCGCCGTGTTGGGAATCTGCCAGCGCGTCGCACCATCGCCCTGGGGCTGCAGGGTGGAAACGGCGACGGCGGCCCCGCTGGGATCGGCGATCTCCCACGCTGGCTGGAGCAGTTCAGGGTTCGGTTTGAGCAGCCGGATGGTGCCACCGTCCACTACGCTGCGGATGGATGGCCAGATGTCCGCCTTCAGCTTATCGGTGGAGACGTCCAGCACGGCTACGCCCCCCAGCTTGTACTTGCGCACCAGCTGCATCTTAAACGCCAGGCTGAACTGGTCTTCCAGCCACACGGAAATGAGCTTGCCGTCCTTCTCAAAGAAGAAGGTGGACGCGTTCGCTTCATCGTCCCAGCGGATACCGCTGCCCTTGCGGTCCTTGGAAAGGTTGGGGGCAACCAGCGTCACCGCCCCACCCGCCACCAGCGGTGCGCCGCTCTCCTTGATCCCCGCTTCCGTCCCCAGCGCCAGCGCCTGGGCCAGAGATAGCGGCGTAATACTATCGCCGGCCCGCACGGAGCTGTAGGGCGTGACCACAAGGAGCAGCTTCTTCGCCGTTACCTCCGTGGTGGCGAACTTGAGAACATCCTCCATGCGGGCGGCATAGATCGACTGGTCGGAAATGGCGGGGACGCGGACCTGGTCCGCCACTTCTCCCAGCTGTTTCCAGTTGAACGGGCCGGTGTCCCACGTCTCCCGGTCCCGAATCGGCAGGCGCAGCGTCAGGCTCAGCGTCTTCTGCTTGCTGTGCAGCCGGGACGCCAGCTGTGACGCGAACTCCGAGAACTGGGACCCGAGCGACGGATCGAGACGGCGGTAATCGAGGTCGATCCCGATATACCCACCCTCATCAACCAGTCTGCCGATGGCGTTGACGTGGGCGGTGATGAGCTGGGGAGAGCGCATGATCGTGTTCAGCGCGTCGATATCGGGCTTGGAGTCGACGCTGATCGTGGGCGCGATAGCGAACTGTCCGACGTTGGTCACCCGTGAAGGAGCGCCAGAGACGGAGCCGGTGGGGTCCGGGTGGTAATCGATTGGATTGAGCACGGTCAGCAGGGAAACGGCGTTGGCCTCCACCTCCTTGCCGGCAGGAAGCCACCCGGAGACGACAAAGCCGAAGTTCACGTTGCGCATGACCGCCAGGTTCTTAGGAAGCGCCGTGAACTCGCCCCGCACCGCTTCCCCCTCCTGGACCAGCTCCGCCCGCTGCAGCCGGCGCCACACATCGCGATCGAAGGTGTAGAAGCCCAGGTTCGCCCCGTCCTGCGTCCGCCCGTTCAGGTCGATCGTGATCGAATCGATCGCGATGTTCTCCGGCGCGCGTATCTCAAAGAACTGGCTCACCGGCGTCAGCCCGTCCGGCACAGCCGGCAGCTTATCCTGGGGCACGGCTCGGATCCCGGACCCCAGATCGAACCCGCTTTGCCCACCGCCGCCTAGCGCGGTGAACGGAGGCAAGAACGCTATCCAGAGCAGTAGCCCAAAGACAATGATGATGGCGCCCACCACGTATGGCGCGCGGGGAGCGCCCGGGAGGGGGCCACCCCCACTCTTACGCTGCCCTGGCCGGTCCAGCGAAGGGCGCCGCCCCGGCTCCGGCGCGACATCGGGCGAGCGGCGAAATAGGGTGGTAGGCGCCGGCCGAGGGACCTTACCGCCGCCCCGTCCCAGGCCGCCCAGCGGGGTGGCCGGAGGCGTGCGCCCCCCTTCAGAGGGTTTCTTCAGAATGCGGTCAAAGGGCCCACCGCCCTGCGTCATGGCTTCCCCACTCCCATGTCAGCGCGCCTCCGGAATTACCGTGACCGTGATGCGGGCACGCCCGCGCACCACCTCCACCGGCGCCGCCCGACCTATGGGCAGGCGCATGAGCACGTTGTTGTACGGCCGCTCTTCCGTTAGCGTTATCCCCCCCATGCTCAGGATGAGGTCATCCGGGCGCAACCCGCCCCGTTCCGCGGGAGAGCCTGAGGCGACCGAGCGAACAAACGCCGCCTGCACCGGCAGGAACCCGTTGGCCGCCGCCAGGTCCGGCGATACATCGGCGTGCACGAGCCCCAGCGCGGGCCGCGGCTTGCTGCCCCGCTCGATCATCGCCTCGGCGACGTCCCGGATCGTACGGCTGGAGATGGCCAGGGCGATGCCCTGAACCGGCTGGCCCAGCTCCGTCTGGTCCACAACCTTGGTGACCAGCCCAACAAGCTCGCCGCGCTCCGTGAGGAGCGCCCCGCCACTATTGCCGTGGTTCACGGCGGCGTCCGTCTGGAGCATGTCTTCCATCACGATGTCATCCTGCGCCCAGTCACGGTGTAACCCGCTCACCACGCCGGTGGTCACGCTGGCGGGAAAGTACTTCAAGCTGTTTCCGACCATCACCAGCGTCTGCCCCAAGTGTAGCGCATCGGAATCACCGAGCGAAAGCGCGGAGAACGGTCCTCCCCCCTCAAGGCGGACGACGGCGAGATCGGTGAAGGGGCGGTCATCGGACACGAGCGTACCGCGCATCTTCCGGCCGTCGGCCAGCGTCACGATTATCCGGGCGGCGTCACGCACCACATGCTCATTCGTGACGACAAATCCACGCCCGTCGATGATGATGCCGGAGCCCAGCGTGACGTCCTGAACGGTCTCCCCGTCTTCCTGGCGGGGACGCTGAGTCACAACGATGATCACGAGGGACGGTAGGCCGGCCGCCGCCACCCGCTCCGTGACCGAGCCTCCCCCAACGGCGGCCGGCCCCCCATGGTCATCGAAGTAGCGCAGGGCGATAGCGGCGCCCGCCCCTCCGGCAAGCAGGAGCAGCAACAGCCCGGCAAGCACGGAGGCCGCCCAGCTTCGCTTGCTCCACCTCTTCCCCTCCATGCTTCCTCCCGCCATCCCGAATTGCGGCACAGGCGTAGTATAGGTGGGGAGAGGAACAGCGGGACAGCCCTTTGCAGTTCCAGCAGACTGATCTATGATCGAGCCATGACAAGCGCAGGATCGACCGCCACCATAGAGCCCCAGGAAAAGCCCATAGAAGAGGATGGTGAATACCGCGCGCTCAAAGCGCTCGCAGCGTTCATCCTGCAGCCCAAGCCGCCGACTCCGACCGACGAGCTGGAGGGGATCGCGAACATCGCCCGCGAACTCACGCACGCCCGCTACGCCGCCCTTGGCGTGACCGATGAGCAGGACCAGATGGAAGGCTTTGTTACCAGCGGGCTGGATGAGGAAGCGGAGCGTAAGTTAAAGGCCCCGCCCCAGGGGCACGCGCTGCTGGGGAACCTCCGGCGCGATGGCAAGCCCGTGCGGGTCGATAACGTGGAGCAGCACCCGGACCTGTTCGGCTTCCCACCCGCCCATCCGGCCATGCAGACCCTGCTGGGCGTCCCGCTCTGGGCGAACGGCGTGGTGCGCGGCTCGCTCTACGTGACCGACCGCAATGGCGGCGAGCCATTCACCGACGAAGATGAAGCGGTGCTGCTCACCCTCACCCGACACGTCAAGCAGCTCATCGAAACCGAGTGGCACTAGCCCCCGGCGGGCGATGACATCGAGGCCTCCCTTGCCAGATCGCATCTACCTCGATCACGCTTCCGGCTCCCCCCTTCGCCCGGAGGCGCTGGACGCCATGACGGCGTATCTGCACGCCCACGGCGGCAACCCCTCCTCCCTCCACCGGGAGGGAAAGGAGGCCCTGAACGCGCTAGAAAACGCGCGCCGAACCGTCGCGGACATCCTCGCCGCCTCTCCCACGGAGGTGACGTTCACCAGCGGCGGCACGGAATCGGTGAACACGGCGATCAAGGGCGTGGCGCTGGCGGAATGGCAGGCGGGGACGGGCAACCACATCATCACGACCGAGGCGGAGCACCAGGCCACGCTGAACAGCTGCCGATACCTGGAGCGGTTCGGTTTTGAGGTGACCTACCTCCCCGTCGATCGATTCGGCCTCATCACGCCCGCGGACGTGGCCGCGGCGATCACGCCCCGGACCGTCCTGGTCAGCGTTATGTACGCCAACAACGAAGTCGGCAGCGTCCTCCCCATCGCCGAGATCGCGCGCGCCGTCCGGGAACAGGAGCGGGCGCTGGATCGGCGCATCGCCCTGCACACGGACGCGGTCCAGGCCCCCGGCATGGTGAGCGCGGACATGGCGTCCCTCGGTGTCGATCTGCTGTCTCTCTCCGCGCACAAGTTCGGCGGTCCGGAGGGCGTGGGCGCGCTGGCGATCCGGCGGGCCACTCCCTTCCTTCCCCTCATGGACGGCGGCGTGCAGGAACGCAGGCGGCGCGCCGGCACGGAGAACGTCGCCGGGGCCATCGGCATGGCCACCGCGCTGGCGCTGGCGGAGGCGGAGCGGCCGCGCACGGCGCCCCGGCTGCGGCGGCTGCGCGACCGCCTGATCGACGGCATCGCCTCCAGCCTCCCGTCGGCGCAACTGAACGGCCCCCGCATGGAGCGCCTATCCAACAACGTCAACTTCAGCTTTCCCGGCGTCGATGGCGAATCGCTGCTGATGGCGCTGGACCGGCAGGGCATCGCCGCCAGCGCCGGCAGCGCCTGCGCCCACGTGACGTGGGAGCCCTCACACGTCCTCCTCGCCATGGGCCGGACACTAGAGGAAGCGAGCGGTGCCCTGCGGCTCAGCCTGGGCCGTGCCACGACAGATGCGGAGATCGACGCCGCGCTTGCCATCGTTCCCCGCGTGGTGCGGGAGCTCGCCTCTACCCGCGCGTAACCTTCCTCGACACCCCGGCGCGCCGTTCGCTATCATGCGGCCAGTATGCAGAAGCCACGTACACTCACCCTGGAGGACCGTCCGCGTGGCGTCGCGCTACACGGAGAACTGATCATCGCCGGCGATTGGACCGCATCCCTGGACGCGGTGCCGGCGGGCGATGATTTCCGCATCGTCGCGCTAACCCGGTCGGCGAACCCGGTGGTACACCACCCCGCGGTGGCGGTGCTCACCCCAGCGATCCGGCGCGTGGCGGAGCCCGCCACGGCCTACGCTGGTGCCGAACGTGATCTGGACGGCTCCCTGATCCCCGCGTTGCGGGGGGGACGGGTGATCACCTCCGCCGGGGCATCCGCCCCGCCCGGCGATCTGTTCCTGGGGGACGGTCCGCACTGGGAAACCCTTCTCCGTCTCCTCCTGCCGGAGGAGATGCCGGCATGGCAGCGCGCCACGGCCGCCGCCCTTGGCTGCCCTATCGAAGCAGCCGCTGCCGGGCTACGCGCCCTGCTGGCCCGCGTCGGTGCGGAGGGACAGCTTTTGCCTGCGGCGGGCAGTTCTAGGGCCGCCGTGCGCGAGGCGGCGGGCCGGCTGGACGCAGCGCTTTCGCCGGCGGAGGGAAAGGCGCCGTCACACCCCGCTCAGATCGCCGATGACGTTTATTTCCTCTGCGCATGGCTCGACCTGCCGGGGGAGGCCGCCCGGCTTCTGGAGTTGCGCCTCTACCTGGAATTGGCGCAGGTGCCGACCGCGCTGGTGGACCTGGCGCTCGATCGCGCGATCACGCGGGAGCAGCTGTCCTTCGGCACCCTGCTGGCGGAGCCGCACCGGATGGCGGCGATGGGGGCGACGTTCGAGTACCTCCGCCGCCGCTACCGCGCCTTCTACGAAGGCCACCACCGAGCGCTGCGGGAGACCGAGGCGCGCCTGGCCGAAGGCCTGCCGCTGGTGGGAGAGAGCGCGCGCGCACTCAGCCTGCTCAACAGCATCGAAGGGCTCGGCCCGCCCCTGGCCGCCGCGGCCCTGCGCGAGTTCGAGCGGTTCGCCGCGTTGACCGCGCCCTGCGCCGGGCCGGACGCGCTGCCAGAGGGTGAGGCGCTCTGCCCCCTCTGCGGACGCTCGCTAACCGATGAAGCGCCGACGGGGCGCGCGGCCGATATCAGCGCCCGGATCGGCCGGGCACTGGACCGGCACCAACGCCGGCTGGCCACGCGGGCGGTGCGGCGCATTTTGGACAAAAAGGGGGACGAGCGGGGGAGCGACCGGATCGATCGCTTCCTGCGGGTGGCGCAGGCCAGCGATGTCACCGCACTGGCGGAGATCATGGACGAAGAGCTGGCGACGTTCCTGCGCGACCTCCTCGTCGATGCCCCGCCCCAGGTGGACCTCCCCCCCCGGCTGCGCGCGCTAGCCCGGCGCTTCCCCCGCGTGGGCCGGGACGACATCGACACCGTTACGGAATCCCTTCGTGAGGAACTAACCGCAGCGCTAGATGAGCGCCCGCCGGCGGCAGGCCGGCCCCGATGACGTTGCGCTGGCCTCACCGTAGCGGCGAGGCCGCACCCCGACCAGAGTGGCTGATCGTGGGGCTGGGCAACCCCGGCTCAGAGTACGCCGGAACGCGCCACAACGTCGGCTACTGGACGATCAACCGGCTCGCCCGCGCTCACGCAATCACGGTGGAGGCAAAAGGCAAGCTGGCCGCGCTCGGCGAAGGCCGCATCGAAGACGTGCCGGTGGCGCTGGCAAAGCCACGGACGTTCGTCAACCACAGTGGGGAGGCGGTACGGGAACTGCTCCGGCGCTATGACCTGGGGCTCGACCGCCTGCTCGTCGTCTCGGACGACCTCGATATGCCGGTAGCGCGGGTGCGCGTTCGCCAGGGCGGGCGGCACGGCGGACACAACGGGTTGCGCTCCATCGCCGGGGCGGTGGGGACGGACTTTCCGCGCGTCCGCATCGGCATCGGGCGGCCGGTGGTGGGCGGGGAGCAGACGTGGAACTCGGAGGTCATCGCCGATTACGTGCTGAGGGATCCCCCTCCCCAAGAGCGGGAACAGCTCGACGAGGCTGTGGGTACGGCAATCGAAGCGATCGAGATGATCATGCGGGAAGGGGTCGAGCCCGCCATGAACCAGTTCAACCGTCAGTAAGGGCGATCCCGCCGGCGAAGCGGCCGGTCGGCTCGCCGTCACTGCGGTGGGAGTAGAACAGCTGGCCACGGCAGGACGTGCAGTAGTCCCCCAACACGTCGATTCGCTCCGGCGCAAGGCCAGCCTCCCGCAGCTGCTGCGCGTTCGCCGCGCGCAGATCGAGCATCACGTGGCCGGGGCGGCCCGGGCGAGATGGCTGCATCGCCGGGTGGCCGGCCCCGCCGAATGCTTCGATGACCGGCCCATCGACTTCGTAGCAGCCGCCGCCGATGGCGGGCCCCATCGCAGCGACCAGCCGCCGTGGCTCCACCCCGTAGCGGCGGCACAGGGCGGCCACCGCATTGGGGGCCACCTCCGCGGAGCGCCCCGCCACCCCGCATGCACGGAGGCCACGGCGGTGCCGTCATCGACGGCAAGGAGGATGGGAACGCAATCGGCGGAGAGAACGGTGAGCAGGGTGCGCGGCGTATTCGTGATCAGGGCATCGACGCCGGGATAGCCCCAGCCGCCGGCGGGGAGCTCGACGCCGGACCTGCCGGCGTGGGCAAAGGCCACGGCGCTGCCTGACGCTGTTCGCCCAGTGCCGGAGCCTCCGGCATAAGGCCGCGGGCGGCGGCAAAGCGACGGCGGTTCTCCCGAACGTCGTCCGGCGCAGCGGCCGGGGACGAGCCCAGGTGGAGCGAATCGAACGGGGCAGCGCTGACGCCGCCGTCACGGGTGGAGAAGCCGTGGCGGACACGGGAGATCGCGCTGAGCAGGGGAGAGCGCAGGAGCGGAAGCTCGTCGCTCATTCGGCGCGGACCTTTGCGACAAAGCGCTGCATCCGCTCCAGCGCCTCCCATATCTCGCTGAGCGATGTGGCGTAACAGCAGCGAACGTGCCCGGCGCCGTGCTTTCCGAAAGCCGAACCGGGGATCACCGCCACCTTCTCCTCCATGAGCAGGCGATGGGCGAACGTCTCATCATCAAGGCCGGTGGAGCGAATGGAGGGGAAGGCGTAGAAAGCGCCTCGCGGTTCAAAGCACTCCAGCCCCATGCCGTTCAGCCCGTCCACCATGATCCGGCGGCGGCGATCGTATTCGGCCGCCATGCCGCGCACGTCCTCTTCCCCGTGCTCCAGCGCCTCGATGGCAGCGTACTGGCTTGCCGTGGGAGCGGACATCATGACGTACTGGTGAACCTTCATCATCGCTTCCAGGATGTGGGAGGGGGCGGCGACCCATCCCAGCCGCCAGCCGGTCATGGCGTAGGACTTGGAAAAGCCGCCGAGGAGGATGGTGCGCTCCCGCATACCGGGGAGGGAAGCGAAGCAGGTGTGCGGTATGCCGTAGGAGAGCCGGTCGTACACCTCATCGGAGATGACGAACAGATCGTTGCGTTCAACGAATTCCGCCAGCTCCGACAGGTCGCTCCGTTCCATCTGGGCGCCGGTGGGGTTGGACGGGTAGTTGATGATGAGCGCCTTGGTCCGGTCCGTCAGTCGCGGTTCCAGATGTTTCACGCGCAGCTTAAAGCCATCCTCCATCAGGGTGGGGACGGGCACAAACACCCCACCGGCCATCGCCGTACAGGGGGCGTAGGAGACGTAGGCGGGGTCGGGGGCCAGCAGCTCATCGCCGGGGTCCAGCGCCACCCGCATAGCGATGTCGATCCCCTCGGAGACGCCGCCGGTGATAAGCAGCTCCTTCGCCGGGTCGTACTCCATGCCGTAGGAGCGGCGGAGGTGGCGCGACAACGCTTCGCGCAGAGGCAGCAGACCGTAGTTGGAGGTGTAGTGCGTGTGGCCGGCCTCAATGGAACGGATAGCGGCGTCACGCACGTTCCAGGGGGTGACGAAGTCCGGTTCCCCCACGCCAAGGGAGATGACACCCTCCATCGTGCTGAGCAAATCGAAGAACCGGCGGATGCCGGAAGCGGGAACGGCTGCTACCCGCTCCGATATCTGTCCACGCCGTGCCGGGCGTCCTTCCGTGGGGCCAACGTACTCATTGCTCATGCTCACATCGAGACAGGGAGCCGGCCCGCTTCGGAGGGACGCTCGAATATCGTGCCGTCCACCTTGTATCGCTGCATGATGAAATAGGTGGACGTGCTCTGCACGGAAGAGAGGGTAGCCAGCTTCTGGGAGACAAAGTTCGCGATCTCCTGCATCGTCGCCGCCTGGATGAGCAGGCCGAGGTCATAAGTCCCGGAAGTGAGGTAGACCGACCACGTCTGGGGGAAGCGGGCGATGCGGGCGGCAACCCCTTCGAACCCCAGGTCCGGCTCCGGCGTCACCTTTAACTCGATCCAGGCCCAGACGGTGGTACGGCCCGCCCGCTCCCAATCGACGAGCGCACCGTAGCGGAGGATGATGCCGTCCGCCTCCGCCCGGGCGATGATCGCCTTCACGTCCTCGGTGGTGCGGCCGGTCGCCTGGGCGATGCGCTCCGGCGTAATCCGCGCATCCTGCTCCAGCAGGGTCAGGACATCGTGTATGGATTGGTCGCTCATGATCCCGCCTCCATCGCGGCAAGCTCCGGCCTCCGCTGGTGCCAGACCGTCAACCGTTGGTACGCATCCCCCGCCCGCAGCAACGTCGTCTCTTCAAACGGGCGGCCGATGAGCTGCATCCCCACGGGGAGCCCCTGCGCAAAGCCGCAGGGAATCGACATGCCGGGCAGTCCAGCGATGTTCACCGGAATGGTGTAGATATCGCTCAGGTACATCTGGAGCGGATCGTCCGACTTCTCCCCCAGCCGGAAGGCGACCGTGGGCGTGGTGGGCGCGACGATGAGGTCGCAGCGCTCAAAGGCGCGGTCGAACTCCTGCCGGATGAGCGTGCGCACCTTCTGCGCCTTCAGGTAGTAGGCATCGTAGTAGCCCGCGGAGAGGGCGTAGGTGCCCAGCATGATCCGGCGCTTCACTTCATCCCCAAAGCCGTGCTGCCGGGTGCGCTCCATGTCCTCCCACATGCCACCGCCATCGTGGTAGGAGTAGCCGAACTTCACCCCGTCGTAGCGGGCCAGGTTCGCTGAAGCCTCGCTAGGGGCGATGATGTAGTAGACGGCGAGGGCGTGAGGGGTGCTGGGGAGGGAGATCCCCCGCACGATCGTCGCCCCGGCCCGCTCCAGATCGGCGATAGCCTCCTCGATGCAGGCGCGCACCGCCGGATCGAGGTCAGCGGTAAAGTACTCCTCGGGGATGCCAAGGCGCAGACCGCGCACATCGCCGCTGAGCGCGCCAGCGTAGTCATCCACGGGCGCATCGACACTGGTGGAGTCGTTCGCGTCGTACCCCGCCATGGCCTGGAGGAGCAGGGCGCAGTCGTGCACGGACCGCCCGAAGGGGCCGATCTGATCCAGCGAGCTGGCGAAGGCGACCAGCCCAAAGCGGGAGACGCGGCCGTATGTGGGCTTCAGCCCGACGATGCCGCAGAGCGCCGCGGGCTGGCGGATGCTGCCGCCGGTGTCCGATCCGGTGGCGCCCAGCGCCTCGCCCGCCGCCACCGCCGCCGCCGAACCGCCGGAGGAGCCGCCGGGTACGCGGGCGGGGTCCCAGGGATTGCGGGTGGGGTGAAAGGCGGAGTTCTCCGTGCTGGAGCCCATGGCGAACTCATCCATGTTGCCCTTGCCGATCATGACGGCGCCCGCCTCCTGCAGCTTGCGCACGACGGTGGCGTCGTACGGGGGGACGAAGTCCTCAAGCATGCGGGAGCCGCAAGTGGTGCGGACGCCACGCGTGGCCAGCACGTCCTTCTGGCAGATGGGGATGCCGGTGAGCGGCCCCCCCAGTCCCTTCGCCCGCAGCCTATCCGCCGCCGCCGCCTGGACCCGGGCGATATCGGCGGTGACGGTGACGTAGGCGCCGATGGACGGCTCCACCGCCTCCACGCGCGCAAGGACGCTCTCCGTCAGCTCCACAGCGGAAAGCTCTTTCCGCTCCAGCATGGAGGACGCATCGGCAAGGGAGAGATCGTATAGATTCAGAGCGTACTCCTCAGCGGGGCTATTCCAGGACGGCGCGGACGCGGAAGTAGCCGTCCTCCGCCATGGGGGCGTTTGCCAGCACCTTGTCCCGGTCGTAGGACTGCCGCGGCTCATCGTCGCGGGCGACGTTCTGCAACGGCACGGCGTAGGCCGTGGGGGGCACATTCTCCGTGTCCACTTCGCTCAAACGGGCAAAGTGGTCCAGTATCTGGGAGAGTTGGCGCTGAAACTTCTCGATCTCAGCCTCTTCCACTCCCATGCGGGCGAGCTTGGCGATGTGCAGTACCTGGTCACGGGTGAGGGACACGGCGGCTCCTTGCGAGTGTGTGTTCGATTATAGCAACGCACCGGCGCTAGACGCGACACGGCGGACGGAGGGCCCTTCATCCGGCGAGCTATTCGTGAACGCCTGTTACGACGCGGCGGCTACCCGGAGGATCGGACCGCCGAAGACGAGGAAGTAGACATTCCCATCGCTGTCGGCCGCAATCGAGGAGATCATGCGGCGGCTATCCTGGCCCGCTACCTCCCGCGGACTGGCGGAGCGGTCGGCCGGCATCGCCCAGATGCTCCCGCTGCAGAAGTCGGCGTATACGTGGTGACCGCGCAGAGCCGCCAGATCCCCCCCACGGACGACGCCGCCGGTCACGGAGCAGCCGTCGCCGTGGTCGTAGGTGGCGAGGGGGGGATCGTGCCGTCGCGGTTGCAGGCGGCGCCGGAGGGATAGCAACGGTCTCCCTCCAGCCGGCTCCAGCCGTAGTTGCCGCCGCGCTCGATGACGTCGATCTCCTCGATCGCGTTCTGGCCCACGTCAGCGTCCCACAACTGCTTCGTATCCTGGTCGAAAGACATCCGCCAGGGGTTACGCAATCTGTAGGCCCAGATCTCGCCCCGGGCGTTCGGCTCGTTCACGAACGGGTTATCGCGCGGAATGGCGTAGGGCTGCGACGCGGACGTGTTGCGCACGTCGATGCTGATGATCTTGCCCAGCAGGGTGGTCAGCCGCTGGCCATTCCGCATCGGGTCGCCGCCGGAGCCGCCATCCCCGAAGCCGAGGTAGAGGAGTCCATCGGGTCCGAAGCGGATGGCGCCACCGTTGTGGTTCGCGAAGGGCTGGGCCTGCTCAAGAATCACCAGTTCGCTGGCGGGCGCAGCGATGTCGTTCCGCACCAGGAGGCGCGAGAGAATGGAGCGACGGGGGTTTCCCACCGAATAATACGCGTACAGGTACGAGTTTCGGGAAAAGTCCGGGTCGAGGGCAATGCTGAGTAACCCCTCCTCGTTGCCGGAGCGAAGGACGCGGCCCCGCAGGTCCAGCAGCGTTCCCGCAACCCCGCCGTCCGGCCGGTAAAGGCCGACGAGCCCGTCCTGGTCGGCGACGACCAAGCGGCCACCGGGGTAGGCGGCCATCTCAATGGGCCGGCTGAATTCGCGTTCGCCGAACGCAGGCGCCAGCGTCAGCGCGCGAAGGGGCGATGCCGGCACACTCGCCGTTGCCGAGACTTCGGTCGTCGCGGCGGACGAGGGCCAGCACCAGCAGGAGCGGCAGCAGCCCGGCTGGGAGCAGTTGATATGCCATGCGATGTCCCTCCGACCGGGCCGGTAGAAGCAGGCGATAGGATGCAGTATAGTACAGGTGTTCGCAAAGGAGTTACCGTGATCTCATCCTCCGCCGTCATGCCCGGTGCAATCGTACTCCTTGCCGCCGGCCTGCTGCTCATCGGCGTCGCCCTCCTGCGCCGGCGGGGTCCGGGCTCCACCTACGATGCGGGGCGGATGGCCGCGCATTTGCAGTCGCTCGATACCCAGCTCCGGCAGGACATCACCCGGCGAATGGACGAGACCCATCGCGCCATTGATGGGCTGCGCCTGCAGGCGGATGAGCGCGTCCGGCGGGAAGAAGAGATGCTGCGGGCGACCCGCCGGATCGAGTCCGTGTTCGCCGGCTCGTCGGGCCGGGGCAAGGCGGGCGAGCACGCACTGGCGGAGGCGCTGCGGGCACTGCCGCAGGACATGGTAGCGCGGGACGTCGCGCTCAACGGGCGCGTGGTGGAGTTTGGGCTGCGCCTGGGCGATGGCCGTACCCTGCCCATCGATTCCAAGTGGCCAGCGACCGATCTCCTCGCCCGTATCGAGGGAATGGAGGACGGAGAGGACCGCGCCGCCGTGATCCGTGAGGTGGAGCGGGAGGTGGAGCGACGCATCCGCGAGGTGGCGCAGTACATCTCGCCCGGGCACACGACGCCGTACGCGCTGGCGGCGCTGCCGGACGCCGCGCTTGGCTGCTGCACAACGGTGTACCGCGAAGCGCAGCGCCGGGGTGTCCTGCTCATGTCCTATTCCATGGCCGTCCCCTATCTGCTGGCGCTCTATCGGCTCCATCTGGAGTACGCGGGCAACCTGGACGTGGAACGCACCCGCGCCCGCCTGGTGGACCTGCAGCGCGGGCTGGATGAGCTGGATGCGACGCTGGAGAACAAGCTGGCCCGCGCCGCGACGATGACGCAGAACGCCTACCTGGAAGCGAAGCAGGTGACGGCGCGGATGCAGGCCCAGCTCAGTGCGTCCGAAATCAGCGCGCCGAAACCCCCTTCCCAGCTTCCCGGATAGCGGCCTGCCCCCACTATCAGAATCAGAGAAAGAGTTTACAACCCCATCCTTGACACCCCTCATATTTGCGATACAAATACGCGACATTAGTCGACGCCAGGACCGACGTGGAGATCAAGCCCACCGGAAACTGATGTTTGGCCCGTGTTTACCGCGTCATGGGGGCGATGCTACACTCGATGGTAGCTCGCCCCTATCGTCTAGAGGCCTAGGACACCACCCTTTCAAGGTGGCGACGCGGATTCGAATTCCGCTGGGGGCACCAAACCTTCTGCCTTTGAAAAGTGAGGAGAGTCGTGCCAGCCGCCCGGCCCCGCTTTCGGTTGTTTAGCCCGGTGGGGCAGTTTGTGGCTACGCGCCAATGCTTACTCTTAATGCCGCCTCGGACATCGATCTCACCCCACCCAGTAGTACGACGCGAATCGCACAGCGGAGAGGGCAATCAAGGCCACGAAGATGGCCCCCAGCGGGCGCAGCGCGACAAAGCGGCTGGAGAAGTGGCCCATAACGAAGAAGATGGGGAAGGCGGCCAGAATGTACCGGTTCATGCTGTCCGGGCGGCCTGTAGCCAGCGGAGCGGCGATGGATAGCACCGCGAAGGCGAGATAGCTGATCCTGATGCGGAGCCGAACCATCAGTGGCAGGGCGGCAGCAAACAAGGCAAGGGCCACGAGCCCCAGGAATATCGGCAGGCCCGTCTCGAAGTCCGCGCTGGATAGCAGCAGTTTGATGTCATCGATCAATCGCTGCAGGCCGCTTGCGCCCACGGTTCGGTCAAACTGGACCGACTGGGCGGTGTAGAAGCGAAGCGGGTTACCGAACTCGTACGCGAGGTAGCCCATGTAGGCCACCATGCCGGATGGCGCCAGCGCCAGCCACAGGATATCGGCGCGAATGGCGCGCCATCGCCAGCCGGCAGCATAGAGATATTCCAGCAGGAGCGCCGGAGCCAGCAGCACGCCGGTGATTCGAAGACCGCTGGCCAGCGCGGCGAGCAACCCCGCCAGGGCCCAGTGTCCCCGGCGCGCCGCCCAGAACGCTCCCACTGCCAGCAGGAGAAACGGCGACTCCGGGTAAGCGATGAAGAGAAAGAAGCTGGAGGGGAAGAGCAGCAACGCCAGAACGGAATACTTCGCGACGTCGCGTGGAAGATCAAGAAGCGCCAATCGATAGAATGCCTGAACCAGCAGCGCCCCGGACAGCAGCGCCACCGCCGTTCCCGTGGTGAGCGGCGCGATGCCGGCTCGGCTGCCCAGCGCCATCAACAACGGCAGGCCGGGGAACCAGACGGCGTGATAATCAGGCGCACCGACGTAGCCTTCCTCGGCGATCCGGATGTAGTTGAGAACATCCCATCGCCCGAAAATGCCCTGCGGCGGGAAGCCCTCACTTATCGCCCACGAGGCCGTGCCGAACATGTGATGAGCCACGTAGCCGGACAGATAGACCGATCCCGCAATCGCGAGCCAGACAAGGGATAGCTCTGCCGCTACGGATACGTCCGGGTTGGCTATCCACGAACGGATAGCCGCGCTGCTCTTTTCCTTAGGAGAAGATGCGCGATGAAACATGACTCCCGTCATCACCTTGCTAAATGTCCTCACGTCGGAGGGCGCCGGTTCTATGGCCTGGCCTGCGCCTGGAGAAACGCTGCCAAATCCATCATCGCCGCTTCCGCCGTCGGGCTCAAAACCCCGTTGATCGTGTACGTCAGGACACCCTGGCGCCAGAAGAGCATCAGGGTGTCCACGGTGTTCGGCTTGGTTGCTTCAATGACTAACCGTTGTCCCACGAAGCCGTGGATCATGACGGGCTCTCCGTCCGCCGGCCTGGATTGTTCCGCTCCCTGAGTGAGAACGAAGTAAATGCCGAGTGCGCTGCGGGACTCCCATATCTGCACGACACGTGCGGCCTGGCCGGGGGAGTCGGGCGGATCGACGTGGATCCCCCCCGTGCGCGAATAGCCATCCGGCACATCCGGGACGAATACTGCGTGCCCCGTCCGCGCTTCCGCCTCACGTACCATCCGCCGGCTGACCACGTCGAACCCCTGGATATAGCTGGAGAGAAGCCACGAACCAGCCGCCGTCAAAGCGATAAATAGCCCGGCGGCCAGGAGTTTCAGTAGCGCCCTAGTCACGCTCACTTCCCTTCCCCGGGGACTTCCGAGAAATCGAGATTAACGAGGCGCCCAACGGGAAATCGATTCGCCTGAGTAGCGGGCGCTCCGCGGCAAACACCTGACGGAGCGCCGCATTAGCCAGCCGAGGCAGTCGATCCAGGTGATCGCCCGTGCCATTGAAGCGGTGCATGAGCTTTCTGGCAGCGGCAAGCGGGAGGAGGAAAGAGTTGTAATAGCTTGTCTTCACCGGCTCAAGAGCGGCAGACCGCAAAGCCTGGTCCAGCGCTCCCTTCATGTAACGGCGTTGATGGTGATTGACGTCGTCATGGCTGCTCCAGAGCCAGGGCAAGGCCGGCACCGTCATGACCAGGGTTCCACCCGGCCGCAGTGTACGATGGATTTCACGCAGCATGGCGACGTCGTCCTGAACGTGCTCCAGCACGTCCAGGACGAATACGGAGTCAAAAGATTCGTCCGGGAACGGTAAGGCGATGGCCGAGGCTAAGGCCATCTGCACATTACGTCTCCGACAGTACGTGGCGGCCTCCGGGGAGGAATCGATGCCAATCGCCTCGCCAAAATCGGTCAAGCGCGCAAGCATCGCACCGGTGCCACACCCGACGTCAAGTATCCGGCGCTCGCCGGCCGAACGGGACGGGGGTGCACCGTTCGTTGCCCGCACAAATTGATCGAGTACGATCCGTTGCCTGGCCACGAACCACCAGTGCGAGTCCTCAATCTCGAAGAATTGGTCGAGGAGACCGCTTTCCAACGCTACACCACCCGCCTGATTCTGATCACAGTCCGGCGTCCCGCTCAGAGACGGGGGCGCCGCTGGGGCCGATGGCTCGGCGCGAAAGCCGCATCGTGAACACCCCTAACAATACAAGAAATGGCGGCAAAAATACCGTGAGCACCTGGATCGTTTGCACCCTGGCCTCTGCCTCCACCCCGGCATCGGGCCACCACAGCGCCCATCCGTAGGCGAGGGAATAGGTCATCATGGCCGACCAGCAGAACACGATGGTTATGAGCATCAGCGGCCGATGGCCCGAGGTCATCGCGACCGGAACGATGAGCCAGAGCAGGTACCACGGCTGCCACCAGGCCACCCCAATGAAGGAGTAGGCAAGGACAAGGTAGGCGATAGCTGCTAAGAATGCGTCCGAACGGCGGCGCCACCACACCGCCACGATTACGGCCGCCGCAGTGAGGAATAAACCTGCGGAAACCGTACGGGCCAGATCCATGGCGGACTCCGCGCCGAGCTCATCTCTGAGATAGAGCACCATCAGGGCGGCAAGGGAAGTCGTGAACTGGCGAGACTGCCAGCGGATGACGGCGAAGGTATCGGCGCCTTCAAAGAACGGTGCATAGAGAAGTATCGCTGTGACGAACGCGAGTGCCAGGCCCCCCAACGCCCGGACCAGGCCAGCCTTTCGGATGAGATAGAGCATAGCGACGGGCAGGAAGAGAAGGGCGGAGAGCTTGATCAGCGCTGCGCAGACTAACATTGTCGGTGCCCATAACCATTGCCGCCTTATCAGGAAAAAGTAGCCCATGGTGGCAAAGAACATCATAGCAGCCTCGTTCTGGCCGCCAATGGAGACAAGCATGATGGTAAGCGGGTTAAGGGAGAAAAACGTCGCTGCAAACATGGCACGCTTCGGCGCCAACCTGAGGGTTGTCAGGAAAATAAGAAGGCTGGTCGCCAGCGAGAAGAGGACGGCCATGGCCTTAAACGCCATCAAGCTCGTATAGAAGAGATTGAATCCGGCAGCCAGCGTGCCCAGCCCAATGATCTGCCAGAGCGGGCCATAGGGCGATGCCTGCCACCACCAAGTATTGGGCGTGAGGTCCGGGATGGCAAAGGTGGTCGGGGGCACGATGAGGGGGTTTGCGCGGTATTCCCAAATCAGCCTGGCATCTGCGACGTAATGCAGGACGTCGGAGTTTGTGACCGGGAACGTCGATACCAGGGATGCGTGGCATACCGCGCTGGAAAGCACGATGGCGATGATGCCGAGCTTGCTCGGCGAGAGGGCGGCGGCGGCTCTGAGCATGATGAACCACAGCGCGAAGAGAACGCCGACCATGAACGTCCATTCGGCAAGGCCACGCGGCGTGGAGCCGAAGAAGACAGGCAGACCGAGGAGCGCGGTCGACGGGTCGGCGCCGGGCAGCCAGAGGAGCGCCCGAAGGAAGACGCCGACATATATCGCGACGGAGCTGAACACCGCAGTGGCGAATGTTGGCCAGGGCCAGGGAGCGGGATCGAACTGGCGAAGGAACGCCGCCAGCGATGGGAACCTTCCGATTCTGCTCTCCATTCCATCATCCTAGCCGCTCAGACCCGTGCCGGGCTACGGGCTCCCTGCGCTCATTGCGGCTGGACCGCAGCAGCCTGAGCAGCATTTCGGAATCTTTGCGGCCCCAGGCCTGACCACGAGCGCTGTGAAGGTGGCTGAACTGGCTAGCCGATGTAGTGACGAAGTAGCTCCTCCGGGGCACGGTCGGCAGGCCCGCCCCAGGCCACCCGGCCTGCCTGAGGACGATCGCCTCATCGGCGAAACGGAGCCCGCGGTCGGCGAACTGCTCGATGAGGATAACCGTCGTGCCCGCATTCCGCGCCGCCGCCAGCGCTTCGAAGATCGCCTCGACCAGCCGCGGCGCCAGCCCCAGGGAGGGCTCATCGTCGCCGATGAGCCGCGGCGACGTCGCCAGCACCCGCGCCAGCGCCAGCATCTGCTGCTCCCCACCGGAGAGCGTGCCCGCAACCTGGCTCTTGCGGTTCGCCAGCGCCGGAAGGAGGGCGAACGCTCGCTCCACCGCTGCCGTTTGATTAGAAGCGAGGCGCGTTCCGAGGCGCAAGTTATCCGCCACGGATAGCCGCGGGAAGATTCCCCGGGCCTCCGGCACCACCCCTACACCGAGCCGGGCAATCCGATGCGCTGGCCAGCGCATGATGTCGTGGCCGTCGAAGGTGATGCGGCCTTTCCTCCGCGGGACCAGGCCGGCGATGGCGCGGGCGGTGGTCGTCTTACCTGCGCCATTCGCCCCCAGGACGGCCACCGCCGTACCTTCCCGCACATCGAGGGAGAGCTCGAAGAGCGCAGCCACGGCGCCGTAACGCACGTCCAGCCCCTCGATGCGGAGGAGCGGGAGACGGTTGTCTTGAGCGCGCTCCGGTGACCCCGCAGCGGTCGCGACAGCAGGAGGTGACGGCTCTGCCGGGTTGCCCATGTAGGCGGCCTGCACCGCCGGATCGGCCCGCACTTCCTCCGGTGTTCCGCGAGCGATCACCTCGCCGAAATCCAGTACGTACCCCTCGTCCGCGAGGCGGAGCACAAGGTCGAGATTGTGCTCGACAAGGACAAGGGCAATGCCCCGTTCATCGCGAAGGCGGGGAATTTCGCCCGCCAGAGCGTCGGTTCCCTCCTGGTCTAGGCCGGAGGACGGCTCGTCCAAAAGGAGGACGCGTGGCCGCGTGGCGAGCGCGCGGGTGACCTCTACCAGGCGCCCCGTCCCCAGAGGAAGCGAACCCGCGGGCCGGTCGGCCACCCCATTCAGGCCGAACTCCGCGAGCAATCGTTCCACGTCATCCGTCTCCCCTTCGTCTCCGGCCGACAGCAGGCTGCACAGGCCAGCTTTCTTCCTCCCAGCGCGTCGTGCGAGCGCCAGGTGCTCCCGGACCGTCAGGTCGCGGAACAGCTCAAGGCGCTGGAAGGTGCGGGAAACGCCGCGGTGAGCACGGGCCGCGGCCCCTCACCGGTTACCCGCCGCCCATTGATGAAGATGTCGCCGCTTCCCGCCCGGGCGACGCCGGAGAGGACGTTGATCAGTGTTGTTTTCCCGGCGCCGTTGGGGCCGACGAGGCCGGTGATCGTGCGCGGCCGGGCGGCGAAGTCCACGCCGGACAAGGCGACGATGCCGTGGGGATCGCGCGCCAGCCCGATGGAGCCGATGCCGTGGGGCTGGCGGGCGCCGTCAACGGCCGGCGACGGGGAGCCTCTTCATCGCGGCGTTTGGCTTCTTGGGGCTGAGGACGCGGGTCAGAATCGGCTGGTTCGGCCACCGGCTCGGCCGAGGCAAGATCTCCATGGTGGGCTTCCTCTTTCTCGACGTAGGGTACACGACCTTCGCCTGGCTCAGCCCTTCGCGGCGATCGCTTGTCCCGATCTACTTCCTCGTGATCACGTCCCTGTTCGTCACGTCTGGGGAACCCCCTGTACCGGGCTGCACGCCGCGAAACACGTGCTGCCCCTGCCCTTGACACGTCGTTGGCTCCAACCTACTCTTGGAGGCCGTCGAGCCGATGTGGCATTGTCGGCGGAAGCCGCAGGAGGACAGATGTCTGGATTCTTCGATGGACTTCTCGTGATCGAACTCGCGGACCGCCGCAATCAGTACGTTGGAAAGCTACTGGCGGACGGCGGCGCACGCGTGATCCAGGTCGAGCCGCTGTCAGGCAGCCCGGGTCGGCACTGCGGCCCCTTCGTCCACGATCGCCCGGATCCGAATGCCTGTCTGGACTACTGGTACTACAACGCCGGCAAGGAGAGCATTCGGATCGATATCACGACTCCCGCTGGTGCTCAGCTGGTGGGACGACTGGTGGAGACAGCAGACATCTTCGTGGAGAGCCAATTGAAGAATGCGCTCATTCCCCTGGACCTTGACTACGAGACGTTGGCTCAACGGACGGCTGGCAAGCTCATACAGGCTTCTCTGACTGATTTCGGTCAGAACGGACCGTGGCGGGACCTCAAGGCGAACGACACCTCCCATATGGCGCTGGGTGGACCCATGGGGAGTTCCGGGTATTCCGACCCCACCGTCACGCCGATAGGCGGCCAGGGGCACCAGCCCTGGAACGTCGCGGGGACACTCGGCGCGCATGCCATCGTCTCCGCGCTAATCGAGCGGCTAACAAGTGGGATAGGTCAATACGTCGATTGCTCCATCCACGACTGCATGTCTATTTGTACCGAGGGAGCCATTCCCGCTTGGATTTATAGCGGTCAGGTCCTTCACCGAAATACGGGCCAACATGCCAGCGCCGTTGGCCCAGCGGCGGGGCGCCTCAACATCCGGGCAGCGGATGGACGCTGGGTCAACACCGTCGCGACGCAGTTGACCCCGTACCTCTGGGCCAACGTGCTGGAGTGGCTGATTGAGCAGGGCGTGGAGGGCGAACTGGCCGACCCCAGGTATCTGGACGATGTCTATCGAGCCACCCGCTGGCGGGAGGGAACTGAAATACAGGAAGCCTACGCCCGGTTGCTCGCCAAGGTCCCCTCCTACGAGGCAATGCACCGGGCGCAAGGCTTTGGGCTGACCTGGTCCGTGATCCAGTCGCCGGAGGAGAACTACGATCATGCGCATTGGCACGAGCGCGGCTTCTTCACGTCAATCGACCAGCCTGGGGCTCAGGCGCCGGTACGCTTTCCTCGTGGCCCTTACCTGATCGACGGTGCGCAGTTTCAACCGAGAGGACCAGCGCCGGCCCTCGGCGAACACACACGATCCGTGCTTTCGGAGCTCCTGGGAATGGACGGGGCATCGATTCGGGGCCTCCAGGAAAGCGGGGCAATCTAATGGAAGCGGGAACTTTACCTACCTACGGCTCTGGTCCTCTCAGCGGTGTTCGGGTTGTTGATTTCACCTGGTGGGTCGTCGGTCCGTGGGCGCCCCGCCTTCTCGCCGATCTTGGTGCTGAGGTGATCAAGGTCGAGCGTGTGGACCAATTCGATGGAACCCGGGGCAACAGCATGTTGGGACGCCGCGCCCGGAGTGGCAGGCCGGTTATACGCGAGAGCCCCAACCAGTCGGGAGGATTCAATAACCTCAACGCCAACAAGCTTGGCGCCACGCTCAACATGCGCCATCCCAAGGGGTTGGAACTGGCTGAACGGCTGATCGCGAAAAGCGATTGCGTCGTAGAGAACTTCAGCGCCGGCGTCATGGAAAGCTGGGGGCTGGGCTGGGAGCGGATGAGGGAAATCAACCCTCGCCTCATCTATGTTTCCCTGTCGGGCTGGGGACACAGTGGTGCGTGGAGCGGCTATCGAAGTTATGGGCCAACGGCCGCCGCGATCAGCGGACTGACATACGCATCTGGTCTACCGGGAGCGGAATCGGCCGGCTGGGGATTTTCCTATATGGACGTGCAGGGCGGCTTTCTTGGCTCGCTGGCGCTGGTCTCTGCGCTGTACCACGCAAAGCGGACGGGGGAGGGCAGCTTCGTCGATTACAGCATTATTGAGGGGGCGATGAGTATGCTCGGCCCGTATTTCCTCGATTTCGATGTGAATGGGCGAAAGACGCGGCGGCCGGACTTTCCTCCGGGGAACCGCAGCATCTTCCCCCCGCTGGCTCCCCACAACACGTACCGCTGCACCGGGCAGGATGCCGTTGGGCAGGATAGGTGGTGTTTCATCGCCTGCGAGACGGAGGAGCAGTGGGGAGCACTGTGTCATCTCATGGGTCGCCCAGAGCTAGCCCGAGACCAGCGGTTTTCCTCGAATGCCGCTCGGGTGGAGCATCAGGACGAGCTCGATGCGATCATTCAGGCGTGGACTGAGCCGCTCCCTCGCTATGACGTGATGAGCCGTTGCCAGAGCGCTGGTATCATCTCAGGCGTGGTGCAGAATGGGGAGGACCGGGTGGAATACGATCCCCAATTGAGAGAGCGGGGGGTCTACCCGGTCATCGATCATCCTGAGCTGGGACCGTACGGCTACGAGGCATATGCGCCAAAGCTCTCTCGGACTCCAGCGAAGGCCCGGAGAGGAGCGCCGCTGTACAAAGAGCACAACATGTACGTCTACGGCGAGCTGCTTGGCTTGAGCGCGGATGAGGTAACCCAACTCCAGAACGATGGGATCGTTTAGCTGCGAGGCTGGCCGTAGTCAGCATCTTGCGGACGCCCGCGAAGCCAGACGCGTCGTGGATGCGGTGACCGCGAGGGACGGCCATACCTGACCCTCGTGGTCACCGCGCCCGGGCAGTCGAGGTTAGCGCGCGGCGACCGCCGCGCCCGGGGTTTCCGTTATCGGCCTGGTCGCGTCGAGACCGAAGAACTCGCAAACGTTGTCGACGAGGACTTTCCGCTTTTCTGCTTCCGGGACTCCCTCGAACAGTTCCTCCAAGATGACCTTCGACTCCGGGAAGGTGCCCACGCTGTGCGGGAAGTCGCTGCCCCACATCAGCAGGTCAACGCCTATGTAGTGGCGGAACTTCATCGCCAGCCGGTCATGGATGAAGCTGAACTTCATATTGTCCCGCATGTACTGGCTGGGCTGCTTCTTCAGCTTGATATCGAAGAAGGAGTAGTAGCGCTGGTAGAACTCATCGGTGTAGTCCATGTGCCCGGCAAGCCAGGTAGCCTGGGTCTCTGCGAAGTAGATTTTGAGATCGGGGAACCGGTCGAAGACGCCGTGGTAGATCAACTGCGCAATGGTCATGGTGAGAGGACCTTTTCCCATGACGGTCTGGCCGGACAACGAGTTTTCCGGCGTAACGATGGCGTCATGGGGCGGCACCACGCCGCTGCCGAACGTGCCGTGTGGCGAGATACGCATCTCCAGGGCCTGGGCGGCGGCCCAGAAGCGGTCGTCGACGTCAGGCACCGGCGACCCGCTGCCATTCGGCCAATTCTGAAGGATCACCGAGCGCAGACCCAGCTTTCGCCCGTGCTCAATCTCCGCTATGGCATCGTCGATGCCGGTCTGGGGAAGCACGAGGCTTCCAATAAGGCGGTCCGGTGCCACCGAGCAGTACTCCCCCAGGAAGTCGGTATACATGCGGATCACGGCCTTATACGCATCATTGTCCTTGCCGATCAGCTGATGCACCATGTTCATGCCCACGGGCCAAAACAAGACCTCAGCGTCAATGCCGTCCAGGTCCTGCTCCCTCAGGCGCTGGACTGGATCCTCCGCTGAAGTGCCGGGCCGGGGCGACCCATCCGGATTCCAGTACGAGCGCGCCCGGCTAGGCGTGAATTCATCGTAGCGCAGGCCGCTATACAGTCCCGCCCCCACCGTTTGCACCGAGTTTACGCCCGCGTAGTCGACGCGCCAGGTGTAGGCACCGTCGCTTTCTCTCTGTACAAGCTGCGGTGCGGCGCCCTTGTGCTTCGTCGGCATTCGCTTATTCCATTCAAACGGCCCCTCTATGTGGCCATCAGCCGAGATCACCTCGTAGAGCCGGGTCATGGCAGTCCTCCGTTCACAGCATTAATGCAGCAAGATTACTCTTCGCTTCGCTGCATCACATTGATGCCACTTTTATACTCTCAAGCGATGCTATTTACAAGTGAGTGCGCACCTGAGCGTTGATTGCCTTCGCCTCTACAGTCGGTGCGGTTCCCTCGTCCATAGTGCGATGGGAGAATCCGGGCGGACGAGATAACGTTGGTCCGTGAACCGGCGAGCTCTCCACCACGCACTCCCCTCAGGGGGCAAAGAAAGGAGCACGGCATGGCGTTTCCGGGCGCGCGAGCGGCGATTGTGGGCATGGGACATTCCAAGGTCTACCGCCATGACGACGTCAGTCTCGGGCTGCTCGCCATTGACGCCTGCCAGGAGGCCATAAAGGACGCCGACCTGACGCGGGGCGATATCGACGGCGTTTGCGTCGATCCGAGCCAGCCATTCGATGGCCTGGGTGCCATCGTTGATGGCCGCAACCATGTCAGTCCGGGTTTCGTGGTGCAGGCGCTGGGGCTGGAGGTCTTGTGGCAGGACGCGGTAAGGGGGAGCACAACCGGATTCATCCGATACGCGGTAGACGCCGTATCGTCGGGAACCTGCTCCGCCGTACTCGCATTCCGACCGCTTCACAGCCCCAAGGGGCGCTACGGGCAGACCAACTCGACCTCGGTGGGGGGCCAGGGCAATTCCTCGGACCTTACGGCGTCTACGCCCCCGCCATGTTTGTTCATCTCTGGGAGCGGTACATGCACAAGTATGGGACCACCAAGGAGCAGATAGCCCCGTTCATCGTGAACAATCGCAAGAACGCTCTGATGTGGGAGCACGGCTACCGGTACCAGCACCGTCCGGAGCCTCTTACGGAAGAGGATTACCTGGCCGCCAGGATGATCAGCTCTCCCCTTAGGCTCTTCGACTGCGACATTCCGGTGCAGGGGTGCGGCGCGTTCGTAATTACTCCAGGGGAAAGAGCCCGGGACCTGCCCCACACGCCAGCGTACGTGCGCGGGATCGCCGGCTCAGGATTCGTGGGGAACGGGTTCGGCGACGTGGTGCATCCCCTGGAGTCAACAATGGCTGCCGGGTTCCTCATGGCCCAACACCTGTGGCAGTGCACCGGCGTTGGACCTGCGGATGTCGATGTGCTTAATGTCTACGACGGCTTCAGCGTTTTTGTCCCGCTCTATCTCGAAGCGCTCGGGTTCTGCCATGAGGGGGAAGCCTTCCCCTTCATGACCCCGGAGAATATCGGTATCCAGGGAAAACTGCCTCTGAATACCTCAAGTGGGAACCTTGGGGCCGGCCGTATGCATGGTGTGCCCCATATCATGGATGCTGCGTTGCAGATCATGGGTAGGTCCGGCCCACGCCAGGTGAAGGACGCCCATATCTCCGTTGCGGCCGTAACCGGTTCGCTTACCACTGCCAGCGGTTTCGTCTTCAGCAGTTCTCCCCGCTGAATCACTGTGGCACTGCTGAAGGCGCGGGTGTCGTCAGTTCGTCTTGCAAGTTGCCAATAGTGTCCGACGAGCTGACAGCCCGGGTTTATCGCGCCCGAGCTGCCCTACCCTCGCCCCGACTGATCGCCGGGGGTGGACCGATCAGCTCAGACGTATCTGGATCGAGGTGATGTCGTCGTGCGTCAGCGCGAGCAGGGCGCGCCGGACCATGAACATGAAGCTGTCGATTTCGCCCTGGCGCAGGCCATTGCTCTTCAGGCAGTCCGTCAGGGGCTTGATCAGCTGCCGGCTAACCTCAGCTTCCCCGATCACCGCCTCTGCTTTCGTGTCGTCGTGCCTGCCGGCTACCGGCCCCCGCAGGCTATCGATGCGCTTCAGGAGGGTCTCAAGCTTCTGTAGTGTTTCCCCGTCAGCGCTGGCAAGGGAGTATTCAGGAGACTTCCCGGCGGAACGGACGCTTACGATCGCCGCATCACTATCCGCAGTTTCCGGGGGAGGGGACTTGAGGGCAATGTGGAACCCCATTTCCAGCCAGGCGCTCCAGGCCTGCGGCCGGTTCTGGTAGGCGGGACGGCCGGTATAGAGCAGCGCGTAGTAGAGTTCCTCTATCCCTCTGGAGAGCCGCAGCTGCTGGGTGCTGATCGGCGCCGTTTTGTGATTGATCACTGTGCGCAGCGTCTTCGTTGCCGTGGCCCCTGTTGTCATCGTTCGATTCCCTCTCTTCTGCAGAACCGCCTGGTCTGTTTGGATGGGGTAACCATGGGGACAAGGCTAGCCCTGTCCCCATGGTTACCGTGCCTGATCAGTCGAGGTTAGCGCGCGGCCACCGCCGCGCCCGGGGTTTCCGTTAGGGGCTTGGTTGCGTCGAGACCGAAGAAGTCACAGACGTTGTCAACGAGGACCCGCCGCCTCTCCGCCGCCGGCACCCCCTCGAACAGTTCTTCCAGGATAATCTTCGACTCCGGGAACGTGCCCACGCTGTGTGGGAAGTCCGTACCCCACATGAGCATGTCGATGCCGATGTAGTGCCGGAACTTCATCGCCAGGCGGTCATGGATGAAGCTGAACTTCATGTGGTCCCGGATGTACTGGCTGGGCTGCTTCTTGAGCTTGATGTCGAAGAAGTAAGACCAGCGCTGGTAGATCTCGTCAGAGAAGTCCATATGCCCCGGCAACCAGGAAGCCTGGCTCTCCGCGAAGTAGACTTTGAGATCAGGGAACCGGTCGAAGACGGGCATCAGTTGGCCCATCGTGATGGCCCGGTTTCCTCCACCTACCATTTGCCCGTTCAGGCCGGAAAGGGCGGACTCCGGTGTGAGCAGGTCATGAGGAGGCGGAAGCGGGCTCCCGATGCCGTCGCCGAAGGTGCCGTGGGGCGACAGCCGCATCCCGATGTCCAGGGAGGCGGCCCAAAACCGGTCATCCTCGGGCATCGGCGACCCGCTCCCGTTCGGCCATTTCTGCAGGATTACGGAGCGGATACCCTTCTTCCGGGCGTGCTGGATCTCCGCTATGGCGTCGTCAACGCCGGTCCACGGGAGCACACAGTTGCCGATGAGTCGGTCCGGCGCGACGGAGCAGTATTCGGCGACGAAGTCGTTATACATCCGGATGACTGCCTTATAGGCATCGGGAGCCTTATCCCTCAGGTCACCCACCATGAGAAGCCCGACCGGCCAAAAGAGAACTTCAGCGTCAATCCCATCCTGGTCTTGCTCCCGCAGGCGCTGAATGGGGTCTTCCCCGGAAGATCCCGGCCGGAGGGACCCGTCTGCATTCCAGTAGGTGCGAGCGGTCGCGGGGAGGAACTCGTCGTAGCGAGCGCCGCTATACAGCCCGGCCCCTACCGTTTGCTGTTTGCTGACGCCCGCGTACTCAAGGCTCCAGACGTAGGAGTCGTCCTCTCTTTTCACAAGCTTCGGCGCCGCGTCCTTGTACTTCGCTGGCATTCGCTTGCTCCAATCGAACGGCCCTTCAATGTGGCCATCCGCGGAAATCACCTGGTAGGTGCGGGTCATAGTATTTTCCTCTCTTTGTACTCAACCGATTAACCGTCCGGCTACCCCCTATCGCGCTTCTCATGCAGTTGCTGCGCGCGCTGTCACAAAACTTACATATGCCTTCCTGCAACGACTGTCAAGTGGTCACTCACCAGTGCAGTCGGGGAGGGCAAAGACCGGAGTGGATATCACCGCTGGAAGGAATCCGCACACCATCGCCGTTCAGGTCCTGCTTCCTACGCCCGCTCGAAAACCGGCAGCTTGAACTGGCCGGCGTTGTCCTCGCAGTCGATAAAGGCCAGTTTCACCGGCATATCGGCTTCGATGTCCTTGTAGGCAAAGCCTTTGGGGTTGCTGAGGAAAATCGGCCCTTCGTTCAGCTTCACCAGGATGGTGTCCCAGGGAACGGGCAGAACGCCGCGGTAGTATTCGCGCTCGAAGGTGCACCAGGAGATGATCTTGCCTTTGCCGGAGAACTTCTCCCAGGAGAAGTCGCCCCTGGCGCCACAATCGAAGCAGGCATCGGTGGCGGGCCAGCTGATGTAGCCACAGGCCCCGCACTTCTGAAGACGCAACTCGCCTTCACGGCAGTACGCCCAGAAGTCGTCGTGATACGGTCCCAGCACGCGGTTTGGTCGCTTCTCGGCCATGATTATCCCCTCTGATAGATGAAGGTGTCTGCGCCGGTGGAGGAGCAGAAGCAGAACATCGACGTCTCGATCCCCTCCACCTGGCGCGCTCCTGCTTCATGGCGGAGCTGGCGCACGGCCTCCGCCATCTGATTCCAGCCCTGCATATAGGACTCCGAAAGCATGCCCCCACTGGTGTTCACCGGCAGTTCGCCGCCCAGACCGATGCGACCGTCCTGGCAGAAGGCCAAGCCCTCGCCGGGTTTGGCGAACCCGAACCCTTCGATCTGCAGCGGCACGATGAAGCTGCCGTGGTCGTAGGGCTGGAGATGCTGAATGTCACGGTGAGTCATCGCAGCCATGCTGAAGGCCTGGCCGCCGGATATCTTGAGATAGGGCTGGAGGGATTGCTCCACCATGTTCTGCCACTTGTCTTTGCGGCCGTGATACTCCCCCCAGCCGGCGATCTTGACGGGGGCGTGAGGCATGTCCCTGGACTGGTTGGTCTTGCGTAGGATCAGGCAGACGCCGCCATCGTTGACCAGGCACAGATCGAAGACATGCAGGGGGCGCACGATATACCGAGAGGCCAGGTAATCATCGACCGTCAGCGGCGTTCGCATGACGGCATTCTCATTGAGCATGGCATGCTTGCGGATCTGAACCGGAACGGCGGCCAGGTCCTTCTCTGTATAGCCGTATTTCTTTGAGTAGTACTGGAAGGTCATGGCCCAGTGGGCGGCCTGGGAGCTCCAGCCCCAGGGGTGGTAGTAGTAGTACGACAGGGTCCCCTGCTGAATATCCGTGCCGCCGTACTCGACCCCCATGCTCTTCTGGGCGTAGCCGTAGACCAAAGCGACGGTGTTCGCCTTCCCCTCATCGATGGCATGGACGGCGTTCCGCATCATGCTGTAGAGCCAGCCCTTTTCGACATACGCGGGCTTAATCCCCAGCACATCGACCATCGTTTCGGTGGGCGTAGGCCCGACCGCGAAGGCCAGGCCATCGATATCCTTCCTTGTCAGGCCGCCGTCCTTCAGGGCACGCTCGAAGGCCAGGAGGGCCAGGCCGTTGGAGTCTCGCCCCGTCCACTCCGGGTCGTTGGCACGGGAGGCCCGCCAATCGGCGCTATAGTCGGTGTCACCGACGCCGACTATGGACACCCGTCCGCTGAGTTCCCGTAGGTCATCGGTCATGGACGGTCTCCTTCGTCAAGAGCGCGGGCTTCGGATCGCAGCTGGATTCTAGTTGTCCGCTAGCCCAAAGTCCACCCGTGGCACTCAGTATTGCCCGACCGGCACGGTTGGAGAGCATCCACCTCCCGGAGCCGCGGTCGGGCATCGCCCCCCGGCAAGTTCCGCGATCACGATCGCGGCGGGGGAGGTCACCGCGTTCCTCGTGCCCTCGGTCCGGTTTCCGGCAGGAATACGCCAACCAGCGCAAACGTAGCCGGGCACGCAACCAGCGCCAACAGCCCCGCGCGGTAGGAGTCGAATGAGCTCGCTACCAGACCCGCTACGATGGGAAGAACCAGCGCACCCAGCGTCCCGATTGTCTGCGTGAGCGATTGCCCGATCGCAACCTCTCTCGGACCCACATCCGGGAGCTCAAACGGTATGGCGTTGAGAATGACGAATGGCGCGAAGGCGAAATAGCCGACGATGAAGGCAACAGGCCAGAGGAGGCTCGCCGACATCGGCGACAGCATGGTGAGGTAGAGGGGCGGCAGCACCAGCCCGGCCGACCAGATAAACGGCTTGCGTAACCCAAGGCGATCGGAAAGAAGTCCTGAGCAAAGCGAGGCAAGCAGCCCGCCCAGCGGCATCATGCTTACGATTGCGCCTGCTGTGGCAAGCGAGAAGCCCCGTTCGGCATGAAGGTAACTGGGTAGAAAGATAATCGTGGTGAAATAGGCGCCGCCGCCTCCCGCGATTGCGCCGCCAAGGAGCCAGAATTCCTTTCGGTGAACCGTGCTCGCTATGGTCTGCCAGCGGTAGGTCGCAGCCATGGCCGATTCGTAGCGCACTGTGATACGTTCTCGCTGGAGCAGCCACCATGCAGCGGCGCAGATGGCGAGCAGCACGGTAATCAAGGAAAGGGCGCCGCGCCACCCCAGGGCGTCGATAAGATATGGCCCACCGGCGAGCATCGCGATCGCGGTAATCGCACCGGACGCCATCTGGATGCCCTGTACGGTCGCCATCTGACGGGTGGGAATCCACTGCATCCGGACAAATGCACCCGGGATTTGCGTCCACGCAATCGCAGCGGCATGAATGCCCATCCCTACCATCAGAATAGCGAGCCCGGGCGCCACCACCTGGACCACCATCGCCATGGTCCCGATCGTGAGCAGTACGCCCAACAGACGGTTCGCGTTGAAGCGCACCAGCACGAGGCTGGCAGGAAAGACGAGAAGCTGGCCGACCGCACGCAGGGAACCGAGCCAGCCCGCTTGCGCCGCTCCGAAACCAAGATCCTGTTGTAAGGCGGGAAGGAATACCCCCAGCGCCTGGAAGAAGATGAAGCCAATGGCCCAGTGCATCCATAACTGGCCTGCTATGACCCACCGATAACGGGGATAGCTATCCCGGGAAAGTCCCGGCGGGGCGGGTGCGGATTCAGACGAACTCATCTACCTCCAATGTCGCACCTAACCGACGCTACGCCAGCTCGAATGCTTGTGCGAGCAACTCATACGATCGCAAGCGGTCGGCGTAGTCGGCGGTAATCGTTACCACCATGATTTCATCGACCTCGTACTCCGCCGCCAGGGCGAGAAGGCCGGCCCGGACGCGTTCGGGATCACCCTCCGACGCCAAGCCTTGCTGGTACTGAATATAGTCCAACTCCGGCTGCGTATAGTGAGTGTTCAGCGCTTCTTCGATGGAGGGCACGCCACCGGCCACCGGCCGGCCCTGCCGCCGCCGGAGCGACATGAGATGGCGACTCATGGCAAGACGATGCGCTTCCTCAGTGCTTGCGGCGCAGATTACGTGCACGCCGATGCTGGCGCGCGGCTCACTGAGCCATGCCGACGGTCGAAATTCCTCGCGGTAGCGCTTGATTACCTGGGCGCCACCGTCCGGACTGATGAACTGGGCGAAGGAGAAGGCGAGGCCAAGATGTGCGGCATAGCTGGCGCTGTCCCACGCCGATCCGAGCAGCCAGGGATCCGGCATTTTCCCACCCCGTGGAATGGCGTGCACATCATGGAAGTGGTGCCCGCCCGGAAGGGAATCGGCAAGGTAACCCAGTACATCGGCGACCTGCTCCGGGTAGGCTTCGAGCGGCAGAGCGCCGGGCCCGTGGCTCAGCGCCGCCGCCGTCAGTCGATCGGAGCCGGGCGCTCGGCCCAGGCCCATATCGATACGGCCCGGAAAGAGCGTCTCCAGCATGAGGAAGGTCTCGGCCACCTTGAGCGCACTGTAGTGCGTCAACATGACGCCGCCTGACCCGACGCGAATCCGCGCCGTATTGGCGGCGATCAGGGGAATCAGTAGCTCCGGGGTGGCCGACGCGAGCAGTGCGGTGTTGTGGTGTTCAGCGAGCCAGTAGCGAGTGTAGCCGAGCCGATCGGCGGCGCAGGCCAGCTCAATGGTGGCGTGCAACGCTTCACGCGCAGTCGCTCCCTGAATGATGGGCGACTGATCAAGGATGCTGAGCTTCACGTCTATCCTTCCCGCCCCCGGCCGCGGCAGCTTCCCAGGAGGCGCGCAGAGATGCTTACCATCCCAGCTCCTTCCCGTCTCGGAAGAGAAGACCGGATGGACCACCATCGGGCAACGTGGCCGCCCAAACGATCCCGCTCGCGCCCTCCTCGATCGAGCGAGTTGCGGCTGAGCCGCCCATTTCGGTCCGGACCCATCCGGGAGATACCGCATTAACGAGGACATTGTTGCTCGCAGTGTCGGCCGCGACCATCCTTGTCAGGCCGTTCAATGCCAGTTTGGAGAGCCGGTAGTAGGCTCCTGCGGGGTTCAATTCCGTCATGCGTCCCATGTCGCTGGAGACGTTCACGATCCGCCCATAGCCCCGATCGAGCATGCCCGGGAGGAAGGCCTGGATCAGCCGAAGCGGTCCAATGAGATTCGCCTTCATCGTCGCTTCGAGTATCGAGGGGTCGAGATCACGCAGGGGGGAACGCGCCGTCTTATCTAAGTACACAGCGGCGTTATTGATCAGAATATCGACACGCCCGAATTGAGCGAGCATGTCGTCTCGCAATGTGATGACGCTCACGGGGTCGGTCACATCCAACTGGTGGTGAAGCAGGCGCGTTTGGGCCTGCGTTTGTCCGGCGGCCTCCTTCGCGGCCGATTCCGAGCGAGCGGTAAGGATGACCGTATGACCGAGATCGGCCAACTGCCGGCAAACTTCTCTGCCGATGCCCCGATTCCCGCCCGAAACCACCGCGACGTAGGCGCTGATGACCAATGGCCTGACTCCAAGTTGACTTCGCGGTAGGCGATGGGGATCAGTGTTCGCTGAGAAGAGGGGGCCGCCCGGCTTCACATTATACTACACGCCGGAATCATCAGCTTATCTCCGGAGTTGGCCCAACGGATGCCGTTGAGCACCCGCATCGCAAGCGGCTCTCCCTTCGATGGACGACAAAGCACCCCGACCGTTGGTGGGGGGCGGTGAGGGTTATTTCCTCAGCCTCCTGCGCTGCGCCCTGACCGGAAAAATCGGCTCCATGACTCGTGTGTTCACACAAGCACCATCGCGCATCTCGTAGACATGCGTTGCGAACGTGTCGAGTATCGCGGGGTCATGGGTCGCGCAGATGATCGTCCCGTCGTACTTGTCCAAAGCGTTCACCAGACTTGCTCGCGTAGCCTTATCCAAATGGTTGGTCGGCTCGTCCAACAGCAGGACGTTGGTGGTCTGGATCAGGAATTTCGCCAGCGCGACCCTGCTTCGCTCTCCACCGGACAACACCGAGACCGGCTTGAACACGTCGTCGCCTTTGAACAGGAACTCACCCAGCACCGTCCGTATTCGTTCCTCTGTCGCGCCTACGGCGGCCGACTGCACCTCTTCCAGGACGGAGTGCTGTGGATCCAACGCCTCATCCTGGTGCTGCGCGTAGTAGCCGGGCTTCGCGCGCTCCGCCCACCGTACTTGACCCTCCATGGGGCGCATTTCCCCCATCGCGAGGCGCAAGAGCGTGGACTTGCCGCTGCCGTTTGGCCCGACGAGAACTACTTTTTGGCCACGCTCGACGGTAAGGTTCGCGTCTATCAGCACATACTCGTCGTCGAACGCGTGGGAGATGGAGTCCAGCGACAGGACCGTCTGCTCGACCCGGCCATGTGATCGGATACTGAATCTGGCGCCCACTTCGTTACGAGGCCGATCGATCCGCTGCACTTTAGCGAGCGCTTTCTCCCGGCTCTTGACCTGGGTAGCCTTCGTCGCCTTGGCGCGGAAGCGGTCGATGAATTCCTGCTGCGACGATAGTTGCCGCTCCTGTCGAGCGGCTGCGTTCTCTTGCTGCCGGCGCCGCTTCTCTCTTTCAAGGAGATACTTTGTGTAATTGCCGGCGTACGACACGACACCTGAATTACCGACCTCCAACACCCGCTTCGCCACCTTATCTAGGAAGGCGCCGTCGTGCGTAACGATCACCAAGGTGCCCAGGTAGTCGCGAAGTTCCTGCGAAAGCCAATCACGAGCCTTGCTATCCAGATGGTTCGTCGGCTCGTCCAGGAGTATGTGGTCAGGCCGGCGTACCAGCACTTTGGCCAGTGCGATGCGCATGCGCCAGCCTCCGCTGAAGCTTCCGCAGACCTTGGTGCGGTCCGACCTCTTGAAGCCAAGCCCGGCAAGGACGCGGTCCGCACGCGCTTCCACCTCGTGCCCATCGAGCAGCGCGAAACGCTCGTAGAGGTCGAGCGATTCCGCTACGAGCGTGGCAGCGTTTGCGCTGGCGTCACCGCTGGCCATCTCCGTCTCGATCGCGGCGAGGCGGCGGGAGATCGCGAGCGCCTCAGGGAAGGCCACCCACATCTCCTGTTCAAGCGTGTTCTCGGGATCGAACCCTGACTCCTGCTTCAGGTAACCCAGGGTTCCATTGCGATGGCCTGCGTGGCCTGACGATGGGGAGTCTTCTCCGGCCAACATGCGCAACAACGTGGTCTTGCCCGCCCCGTTGGGCCCGGCAAGCGCTACCCGTTCGCCATCGGCGACGTGGAAGGAGACGCCCGTGAAGAGATCGAAGCCACCAAATGACTTGGCGACGTTTTCAGCAAAGAGCATCTGGCCTCTATCCGGGGTTAAGCAGTGGCTTTGGAATATCTGGATGCCTGCGCGGTTTCTATTATGCGACATTGACCCCTTGCGCCGCGACCTCATTCAAACCTGCCTCAGCACGGCCGCCTCATCGGGCGAAGTTGAGCGCGCGGTCGGCCAACTGCTCGATGAGGTGCCGTTTGGCCCCGAGCAGTCGGCCGGGCGGCTCCCCCGATAGGGCGGGCTACCCGCCATACTTGGTTTTTCAGCAAGCTGCAGGAGGTCAATGGTGAACGACGAGACCCAGATTCCGCTGCCGACTGATGAACCATCGAACATCATGGAACGGGTAATCGATGGAGTCCTTGGCAAGGTGCTGCCGCATGCGGGAGCCCGCACGATCTTCGGCGAACCGGTGGTCCAGGGGGCACGGACCGTGATCCCGGTTGGCCGTGTCTCCTACCGCTTCGGGTTCGGAGCAGGCGGAGGAACGGGAGGCACACGCGCAAACGGTGAGATGGGAGAGGACGGGTCGCGGCGGTGGCGGCGGCGGGGGCTCACTTGAGGTTATTCCCTTCGGACACATCGAGGAGGGTCCCGAGTGCTCGCGCTTTATCCCGATCAAGGACCAAACCAGAATCGCTCTGATGGTTTTAAATATGATTGCCTTCGTCGTCGCGATCTGCATGATTGGCGGACCGCGCCGAGGGATGCCAGCTGGGGGACGCCATAGGAAGAAGTGGCGGTGCGGTTCCTGTCGTCGTGGCGGGGTGCGCGCCGGGCACCCTGGAAAACGGCATCGATAGATTCTCGCGGGCGGTAGCGCACACCAAGCCGTGGGCGGAGCCCACCGACTCCGCTCCAACGGTCGCCGATACCATGGTGGTGGCCGGCCGTGGCCGTGCCTCCTCCGGTCAGCGTTCGGCGCGGCTGGCTGCGCTACCCTTCCGCGCGGCGCACCGGCGGCTTCGACAGGAGGGCGACGCCAGCCCCGAGCATGGTGAGGACGGTGAGGAGGATGAAGCCGATGTTGAAGTTCCCCAACCTATCGAACATAAGGGCGAGGAGGAGGGGGAGGGCGAACTGGGGGAGGGCCAGGAAGGGGCGTATGGCGCCCTGGATGCTGGCGAAGGACTTACGGCCGAAGTAGTTACTCCATGTCACCGGCTGGAGCACCCCCATCGCCCCACCGATGAAGCCGCCGAAGAAGAGAAAGGCGCCGATGTTCAAGGGATAGGGGATGGCGATCATCAGCGCGGGGGTGATAGCACGGGAAAGGAACGCGAGGGCCATACAGTATCGGGCTTGCCAGCGCTCCAGCATGAACCCCCAGAAGAGGCGTGCGAAGATCGAGGAGCCGAAATAGGCTGAGATAATCCAGCCAGCGCTGGTATTGGGCATGCCCTCCTGCTCCACGAAGAAGGGCACCACCAGGGTGAAAACGGCATTGAAGGCGCTGCCCAACATGAAGGCGAGAAGGAGAACCCAGAGGCTGCGCGTCCGAAACGCCTCTCGGACGGTCCAATCACCGGCGACCGCGACAGGCACACCCGCTCCCTCCGCCGGCATGGAAAGGGGTTCGCCATCGGGGCCAACGCCGATGTCCTCGGGGCGGCTGCGCATGAACACCAGGATGACGGGGATCATGACCAGCAGCAGGAGGATGCCCATGAGCAGCCAGGTCTGGCGCCACCCCACCCATGCGATGGAGAAGGCGACCACGGGCGCGAGGAGGGCGATGCCGGTGGTATTCCCTACCCCGGAAAGGGCAAGGGCGCGGCCGCGGCGACGGCTGAACCACTGGGCGACGGCGGAGCTGGTGGTGAGCTGGCCCAGCTCGCCCAGGCCCAGGGAAGAGACGCAGGCGAAGACGATCCAGAACTGCCAGACCTGACCGATACGGGTCATAGCGAACATGCCCGTAGCGGCCACGAGGGCTCCCCAGAGCATGATCGGCTTGCTGCCAAAGCGGTCGATGATCCTGCCCATGAAGGGGCCTACGGCGACGGACAGGAGGGACGCGGCGGTGACGGCACCCACCAGGGAGGTAAGGGACCACCCCTGCGAGTCCATCATGGGCCGGAAGAACAGGGGGATAGTGGCGCCGCCGAGGCCGGCAGCCATGAAGTCCGCCATAAAGCAGACGCCAACGATGACCCAGCCGTAGAAGAAGGGGACGCGCCACCGTCCAAGGATGAGCGCCCTTCTGGAGGGCGAAGCGAGGGCATCCGGCTGGGGGGGAGGCTGCATGGTGGGGAGCGCTTTCTTGGCTATGGGGAGGATTCTACCCGCGTCGGGAAGGAAAGGCTAGGGGACGGCGGCGGCGCGGGCCGCCTGGATCTCTCGCCAGGGCGGGCGGCGAATGAAGAACACCCAGAAGGTGCCGGTCATGGCGATGCAGGCGTAGACGAGGAAGATGAAGCTGTAATCGCCCGTGCTGTCGAACATCCAGCCGGCCAGAACGGGCGCCACGAGGCCCGCCGGCATGGTCAGGGTGTGGCTGACGCCGCGGATCGTGGCGAAACGCTTCGTCCCGAAGTAGTCGGCCGTCATCGTCTGTCCGACGACGGTCGAGGCGGCGTGACCGACCCCGAAGGTCAGATAATACACGGGCAGCAGCCACCACCGCTCCGGAGCAAGGAGAGCGAACACCCCCAGGCCAACGCCCTGGAGCACGAAGCTGTACATGAACATGCGCCGGCGGCCGATCGCGTCACCGGCCCAGCCCGAGATCAGCCGCAGGGCGACCTGGATGACGCCGTACAGCCCGACGATCGATCCGGTGGCGCCGATGGAATAGCCGGCATTGAGCAGGTGCGGCACCTGCAACACGATCCACGTCGACATGCCCAGGCTGTTCACCGCCTGCGCCAGGGCAAGCAGGTAGAACGTGGGGGTGCGCACCGCTTCCTTCACCGTCAGGCCTGTGCGTTCCCCAAGCGAAGGGGCGCGCCGCACTCCGTGCTCATCCAGTGCCGGCTCTCTCCCATCGGGGTAGTAGCCGTACTGTTCGGGGCCGGTGCGGAGAGTGAGGGCAAGCGGCATGCCAATGACGAAGACCGTGGCCGCACACATGATCACCGCCTGGCGCCAACCATAGGAGCTGACCATCAGGGCGATGATGGAGACAGCGATGTAGGCGAGGCCGTTGCCCGAGTTCAGCACCCCCATCGCCCGGCCACGATGCTTGTCGAACCAGTTCATGATCGCCATCGTGAACGGGCCGATGCCGCAAAGGCTGGACCCAAAGGCGATGACGGCAGCAGCGGTGTAGTAGAACCAGAGGGCGTGCATCTGGGAGAGCATAACCAGCCCGGCCGTGAGGATGGTGATCCCGCTCAGCGCCATCAGGCGAGGGCCGAAGCGATCGGTGAGGTAGCCGGTAATCGGCGCCATGAAGCCCTGCTCGAAGCTCCGGACGGAGGCCCCCGCCGTCAGCGCCGCCATGCTCCACCCCAGCTCCGTGCGCATCGGCTCGTAGAGCACGCCGATTCCGTAGATAACGACGCCGATGATGAAGAAGTTGCTGACGGAGCCCGCCATCACCATGTACCAGCCGTAGAAGACGCGATCGGTGCCCAGGCGTGAGCCCAGCCGCTGCCGGGCGGATCGCTTTCGGACGGCAGGAGGCGCGGTCTCGTCGATGTCCCGTGCCTCCGTTTCGGTAACGATGCGCTCGGAGCGTGCCATGTCTAAGCGGTTCCGGCCGCTGAGGCGGCCTGAATTTCCCGCCAGAGCGGGCGGCGGATGAGGAATACCCAGAACGTTCCGGTCATGGCGATGGAGGCGTAAACGAGGAAGATGCGGCTGTAATCGCCCGTGCGGTCGAACATCCAGCCCGCCAGAACGGGCGCCACCAGACCGGCCGGCATCGTCAGGACCTGGCTAACGCCGCGGATCGTCGCGAAGCGTTTTGTCCCGAAGTAATCCGCCGTCATCGTCTGGCCGACGACGACCGATGCCGCCTGGCCTACGCCGTAGACCAGGTAATAGACCGGCAGTAACCAGGGACGTTCCGGGGCAAGCAGCGCGAAGACCACCAGCCCCAGCCCCTGCAGTAGGAAGCAGTACATAAACAAGCGTCGCCTGCCCAGCCGATCGCCCGCCCCACCCGCTATCGGCCGAAAAATCACCTGAAAGACACCATACAGCCCCACGATCGTAGCAGTGGCAGCCACGGAATATCCTACGTTGAGCAGATGGGGGACCTGCAGCACCAGCCACGTCGTCTGCCCCAGGCTGTTCACGGCGTGGCTCAGGGCGAGCAGGTAGAACGCTGGCGTACGGGCAGCCTCAGCGGCCGTGAGGCCGGTGCGCTCGGACGGCATGGGCGAGAGCGCTTCGCCCGCGTCCACTTGCGTCCGTCCGCCGTCGACTGACATTCCATACGATTCCGGGCCGGTGCGGATCAGGAAGGCTAATGGAATGCAAACGACAAAGACGGCGGCGGCACTGATGAGCAGGGATCCCCTCCAGCCATACTGGGTAACGAGCAGTGCCATGATCGATACCGCAACATAGCCCAGCCCGTTGCCGGCATTGACGAGACCCATGGCCCGGCCGCGCTGCCGCTCAAACCAGTTCATGATCGCCACGGCGAACGGACCCATTGCCCCCATACTGAAGCCTAAGGCGATGACCGCCGCCGAGGCGTAGTAGGACCAGAGTTCGTGCACCTGGGAGAACATAACCAGCCCCCCCACGAGAATGGTGAGCCCGCTCAACGCCATGAAACGCGGCCCGAAACGGTCCGTGAGGTAGCCCGTCACGGGTGCCATGAAGCCCTGCTCAAAACTGCGGACGGAGGCCCCCGCCGTCAGCGCCGCCATACTCCAGCCTAGCTCGTGGCGCATCGGCTCATAGAGGACCCCTATGCCGTAGATGACGACGCCGGCGGTGAAAAAGTTGCTGACGGAGCCCGCCATGACCATGTACCAGCCGTAGAAGACGCGATCTGTGCCGAGGCGTGAGCTCAGCCGTTGCCTGCGCGAGCCACCTGGCGTGACCGGCGCTTCCCGTTCTGGCGTTTCCACGACGATGCGGTCCGGCTTCGCCATGCGCTACCTCGCCGCCTCAGCGGCCCGTCCCGCCTGAATCTCGCTCCACATAGGACGGCGGATGAAGTAGAAGCAGATGATGCCGAGGACGGCGAAGCCGGCATAGAGCATGAACGCCACCCGATACGTCCCCGTCGTGTCATACATCCAGCCGGCGAATATGGGAGCGGCCAGACCGATCGGCATGGTGAGGAGCGATGTTAGCCCCCGCAGCGTCGCGAACCGGCGAACACCAAAGTAATCCGCGGTCGCGGAGTTGGAGAGGACGACCCAAGCTGCCTGGCCGGGGGCGAATATCAGCAGGTAGACCGGCAAGCGCCATCCCTGAGACGCATCCAGATTGGCGAAGACGATCATGCCCACGCCTATCAGCCCATAGCTGGCCATTAGCACGCGCCGCCGGCCCATACGGTCCCCCATCCAGCCCAGAAACAGCCGCAGGCAGAGCTGGATGACGCCGTAAGCGCCGACGATAGCGCCGGCGAAGGTGGTGGAGTACCCAACGTTCAGCAGGTGGGACACCCCAAGCGTGGCCTGCGTGCCCAGACACGCGCCGCCCACGGCATTGGCGAATGAGATCAGATAAAAGGTGGGGGTCCGTATGGCCTCACTCACCGTCATGCCCAGCGTCTCCTCTGCTACAGCGGCCTGACTGGAGATGGGAATCGCCGCGTCTTCCGGCCATTCCTCACCGTCGGTGTGGTATCCCCGCTGTTCGGGCCGCCGGTAGGCCAGGAGGGAGAGCGGGGCGCAGATGACCCAGATCGCGATCCCGCCGATAACAAGCGTGGTCCGCCAGCCGTAGGCGGTGACGAGCAGAGCGACGATAGGCGCGGCGAGATAGGCGAGGCCGTTCCCCGTATTCAGTAACCCCAGCGCCATGCCCCGCTTCTTGTGAAACCAGTTCATCACGGCCATCTGGAAGGGCGTCATGGCGCCGACGCTCTGGCCGAAGGAAGTGACCACGGACGCCAGGTAGTAGAACCAGAGCGTCTCCGCGCGCGCGAACATGAATACGCCGATGGTGAGGATGGTGACGCCGCTAAAGGCCATGATGCGTGGGCCGATCCGGTCTGCCATGTAGCCGGTAAGCGGCGCCATGAATCCCTGCTCAAAGCTGCGGATGGAGACGCCCGCTGCGATGGCCGCCATGCTCCAGCCCATCTCCTCATGGATGGGGACGTAGATCACACCGAAGCCATGAAGAATGACGCCCAAGACGAAGAAGTTGGTGACCGCGCCAGAGAGAGCGACGTACCAGCCGAAGAAGATGCGTTTGTGCAGCGGTGGACGAGCGACGACGGGGCGATCTCCGGCGGGGGGCTTCGGCCCCGGAGCGGAGCCGGTGGTGGCGGGGCCGCCGGCAGCCTCCTCAATGTCTTCCGAACGCGCCATGAAGCGCTTACCCCCTCTCGTACGCGGACGCCCCGGCCTTCGCGTCGATAGCTGGGATACTACGCTCTTTACGTTAAGGTTGTCGATGCGAAACGGGCCCGATCGCGCCGACGGGGCCTGCTCTCAAAGGGCGCTAGACAGCGCACCTATTCAGGCGCATTATCCACCCCGAATGATTAGCGGATGAGGAGAAGCGCACCCATGGATGCCACATCGAACGGAGCCAACCAGACCGCCCTTGGGCCTTACCGGATGCTCGACCTGTCCCGATTCCTGCCGGGCCCCTTCGCATCCCACATCCTCGCCGATCTGGGGATGGACGTGATCAAGGTCGAGGAGACGGAGACCCGCTACGGCATGAGTCGCGACGTTCTCTCCCCCGTGGACGGCACGCCGGAGGACGAGCAGCGCTACGCCGCCTACAACGCCCTTGCCCGCAACAAGAAAAGCGTGGCCCTGAACCTGCTCAACCCGGATTTTCGGCCGCGTTCGCAGGAGGTTTTCTACCAGCTGGCCAAAGGCGCCGATATTGTCCTGGAGGGCTACCGGCCGGGCGTGCTGAAGTGGATGGGCATCGATTACGAGACGGTGCGGGCGTATAACCCGCGCATCATCTACTGCAGCATTTCCGGCTACGGCCAGGACGGCCCCTACATGAAGTACCCCGGCCATGACCAGCAGTTCTCCTCGGTGGCGGGCATGCTGGCGGCGCAGATCGCCGACGGCAGCGAGCCCTGGGGGCACGGCATCTCGCTGGCCGACCTCACTGGCTCCATGTACGCAGCCATCTCGATCCTGGCCGCGCTGGTGGAGCGGGAGCGCACGGGGGAGGGGCAGCACCTGGACGTGTCGATGCTGGGCGCGGTCATGAGCCTGGGCATCGCCAACTTCTCGACCTTTTTACGCGACGGCAAACTGCAGATGCCGGCACGGCGCGGTGGCATTACCTACTTGCGCTGCAAGGACGGCAAGTTCGTCAGCACGGGCAACGCTGAGACCATCTTCTGGGAGAACTTCTGTCGGGCGCTCAGCCACGAGGAGTGGATTCCGCTGCGGAGGGCGCAGGGGGACGAATACGAGCGCATGGTGAGCGAGATCCAGCAGATATTCCTCACCCGGACGCGGGGCGAATGGCTCACCCTCCTCCGAGACGCGGAGACCTGCATCGCCCCTGTGCACGACATTCCCGGTGCTTTCGCCGACCCGCAGGTGCAGCATATCGGCATGGCGTTGGAGCTGGCTCACCCGAGCGAGGGCAAGGTGAAGCAGCTTGGCTTCCCCGTGCGCTTTTCCCGCACGCCGGGCGCGTTCACCTCGTTCGCGCCGCTGCTGGGCCAGCACACGCGGGAAGTGTTGCTTGCCGCCGGAATCCCTGAATCTGATATCGATCAACTGGAGGACCGCGGCATCATCAAAAGCACCACCGGCGGGAAGAGCGCGGCCAGCACGGTGTCCTGATCTGATCGGCGGGCCGGCGGCGTGTCGTTCGTCGCGGGGGGTCACGCACCTCGCGGCGACGCCGTGCCCGTCACGTTTTCGCCCTAGAGCCGGTCTTCGATCGGCACGTAGCGCTGAGGGGGAGGCCCCACGTAGTCCGCCAGCGGCCGGATCAGGATGTTGTTCTCGAACTGCTCCACCACCTGCGCTGTCCAGCCCGGCACCCGCCCCAGGGCGAAGATGGGGACGAACAGATCGGTGGGCACGCCCAGCAGGTAGTAGAGGGCGCCCGCATAGAAATCGACATTGACGTGGATGCCATGGCGGGCGTATGGCTTCATCGCTTCCACTACCGCTTCCAGGATAGCGTACCACTTGGGCTCACCGCGCAGCTGGCCCAGGCGGCGCACGCCGTCGCGCAGGTGACGGGCGCGCGGGTCCTCCACCCGGTACACCCGGTGCCCGAAGCCCATGACCGCCTTCCTCTGCGCCCGCGCGCGCTGCACGAAGGCAGCCGCATTCGCCGGCTCACCGATCTCCAAGGCCATGATGATCACATCCTCGGCTGCGCCCCCGTGAGACGGGCCGGAGAGGGCGGCGATGGCGCCCACCAGCGCCGCGTGCAGGTTCGCCCGTGTCCCGCCGATCACCCGCGCCGTAAACGCGGAGGCGTTCGCCCCGTGCTCGGCATGGAGGATGAAGTCCCGATCGAGCAGCTTCGCCTCCTCGGCCTCAGGCGGGCGGCCGTGCAGCATGTAAAGGAAATTCCCTGCGTGCGGCAGTTCCTGGCTGGGTGTGACGGGAGGACGGCCTTTGCGAAGGGCGTCATGCGTCGTCACCACCGTCGCCATCTGGGCGGTGAGCCGCGTCCCCTTGCGCACGGCCGCCTCCGCCGAGTTGTCCTCGACCTCTGGATCGAAGGCGGCGAGCGCGGATACCGCGGTGCGCAGCACGTCCATCGGGTGGGCGTTGCGAACGGCATCGATGATGTGCACGATGGGCTCCGGAATCGGCCGCGCCTGCTTCAACTCCTCGTCGAACGCCGCCAACTCCTTGCGTGTGGGGAGGGCGCCATGGAGGAGAAGATAGGCCGTCTCCTCGAACGTGGAGTGCTCCGCGAGGTCATGGATCGAGTAGCCGCGATAGAGGAGTGTGCCGGCTTTGCCGTCGATGAAGGACGTGCGGGTCCGGTCGAAGTAGACGCCGTTGAGGCCGCGGTGAATGCTGACCTGCTCGGTCTGTCCCTCGTGTTCGGGCCGGCCTCCGTCCTGTGCTTTCACCACGGTCATCCCGCTCCGTCTCTCGCTAGTCTTCTTCCAGCGTTGAGGTGTCGCCTTCAGGCAGACCAAGCTCACGCGCCTTGAGCAGGCGGCGCATGATCTTGCCGGAGCGCGTCTTCGGCAGGCTGGAGACGAATTCGATCTCGCGCGGGGCGACGCCCGGGCCCAGGCGCTGGCGGGCGTGGCCGATCAGCTCGCGGCGCAGCTCCTCACTGGGCTCGTAGCCGTCCTTAAGGGCGACGAACGCCTTGACGATCTCCATCGCCATCGCGTCCGGCTTACCGATGACGCCCGCCTCGGCGACGGCTGGATGGGCGATGAGGGCGCTCTCTACCTCAAACGGCCCCACCAGATGACCGGCGGTGTTGATCACATCGTCGTCCCGGCCGATGAACCAGAAATAGCCATCGGCGTCCCGCTTCGCCCGGTCGCCGGTGAGGTACCAGCCCCCCTTAAAGCGCGAGTTATAGCGCTCTTCGTCCTGCCAATAGGTGCGGAACATGGAAGGCCCGCCCGGGCGCAGGGCGAGCTGACCCTCCTGCATCGGCTGAGTGATCTCCTGGAATTCGTCATCGATGATCGCGGCCTCGATGCCGGGGAAGGCCAGCCCCATCGAACCCGGCCGGATCGGCAGGGCGGGAAAGTTCGTGATCATGACCGCACCCGTTTCCGTCTGCCACCAGTTGTCGTGGAAGGGCAGGCCAATCGCTTCCACGCCCCAGACGACGCCCGCCGGGGCCAGGGGCTCTCCGACCGACATCATGTAACGCAGCGACGACAGATCACGCTGTTTCGCGATGCGGGAGCCACCCTTCATGAGCATCCGGATCGCCGTGGGGGCCGTGTACCAGACCGTCACGCGATGGCGCTGGATAATGTCGTACCAGCGCGTGGCGCCAAACCCACCCTCGTAGATGACCTGGGTGACGCCGTTGCTCCAGGGCGCGAACATGCCGTAGGAGGTGCCGGTGACCCAGCCCGGGTCGGCCGTGCACCAAAAGACGTCGTCCGGGTGCAGGTCCAGGGCGTACTTCCCCGTCGCGTAGTGGCCGACGACGGCTCCGTGAACGTGCGCGGCACCCTTGGGCAGGCCGGTCGTCCCCGAGGTGAAGTGCATGATCGACCAGTCCTCCGCCCCCGTTCGCTCGATCTCAAATTCATCGGAGGCTTCCGCCATTAGCGCCCCGTAGTCAAGGTCGCCCTCAGCCGCGGTCACAGCGGCGCGATGGCCGATCACCATGACGTGCTTCAGCGAAGGCAGGTCGCCACGGATCGCGTTCACCTTGGGCAGGAGCGCGGGCGTGGTGATGATCATCATGCCTTCCGCCCGCTTCACCCGCTCCGCGACCGGCTCCGGCCCGAAAGCGGAGAACAGCGGCGCGCCGATAGCGCCCACCTTGAGCACGCCGAAGAGGGCGAAGTAGAGCTCAGGGATACGGTCGGCGAAGATGAAGACGCGGTCCGCCTTACGCACACCGAGCTTGCGCAAGACATTGGCGAAGCGATTGGTCTGCCGCCGCATATCCTCAAACGTATAGCGTTCGATTGCGCCGTCCGCACCCTCCCATATCATCGCCGTCTTTTCGCCCCTGCCGTCGTACACGTGACGATCAATGCACTGGTAAGCCTGGTTCACGAAGTCGTCCCGCAGCCCGAGATCGGCACGGACACGATCCCAGGACCATTCGCGGCGTGTCCGCTCGTAGTCGTCGAGATTCGGGGGGGCACGAAGCGAGCCCACTTCCTTCACGATCTCGGCGTAGTCCATTGCCACGGCGCACCTCCTACGGTCGATGTTCAGTCGGCGCTGACGGCCGCGGGCGTTCCGCCTGTCGCAACCGGCGCATTCGGCTTTCGGGCGAGGGCGAAGAAGAACGTGCCGATGAGCGCCAGGCCAGCGAGCACCGTAAAGCCGGCCTCGTAGTTGCCGGTGCGTTCGACCATAACGGCGGCGAGGATGGGCCCGGTCATCATCCCCACCATCATGATGAGGGAAGAGAAGCCCATGATCGTGCCGAAGGAGCGCGGGCCGAAGTAGTCGGCCCGCATCGCCTGCATCAGCGGCCCGCGCGCTCCCCATGCCAGCCCGTTGATCAAGGCGAATGCGATGACCATCCAAAGCGCGGACGCATACGCGAGGAGCAGGAGGGCAACCACGTGTCCGAGCATGCAGAAGACGACGATCGTTCGCTTGTTGAAGCGGTCTCCCCCAAAGCCGCCGGCGATAGTGCCGACGGCCTGCGCGAACGCCAGCAGCGAAACAACGCTGGCCGCCTGCTGCAGTGAATAGCCCAGACTATCCCTCAGGTGCGGGATAAGGTGAACCATCAACGCGGAGACCACCAGCAGCGAGGCCCCGTGGCCCAGGGAGAGGTACCAGAAGGCGGGCGTTCGCAGCGCCTCCCGGGCGGTAAAGCTGGTCCCGCCGCTAGCGGCGGGCAAGGCGGCCGCCGCTCCGGAGGCGGCGTCCCCCTCGCGGTCATCGTCCGTGAGGCGACCGCCGTCCGGCCGGTACCCGTACGGTTCCGGACGGTGACGCACCAGCTGAGAGAGCGGCAGCGCCACGACGAGCACGAGCCCGGCAGAAAGGAGCGCCGTCCCTCGCCAGCCGATCGATTCCAGCGACGCCGCCACGACGGGGACGAGCAGACCGCCCAGGGCGAAGCCCGTGGCGAGCAGGCCGAGCGCTATGGCGCGCCGGCGCTCAAACCAGTGCACGACGGAGACAGCCAGGGAAAGGAACCCCCCCAGCCCGGTGCCAATGGCGATGAGCACGACACTGACGAAGAACATGACCGGCGAATTGACCTGGCTCAGCGAAGCGAATCCGAGCGCCCAGATCAGCAGCCCCACCCGCATGATGGCGCGGGGCCCGAAGCGATCCGTCAGCCAGCCCTGGATCGGGCCGAGGACACCGTTCTCCAACTGGACCAGGGAGAAGCCGACGGACAGCAGGGTGGCGCTCCAGCCGAACTCTTCGCGCAAGAGCACGACGTAGGCGCCATAGGACTGCATGAACAGAGCGCTGATCATACCGTGGATGACCACGCCGGCGCCGACGATCCACCAGCCATAGAAGATGCCGGAGGCCACACGGGGCAGGGCTATCGAACGCAGGTTCATCGGTCCTCCTGACGGATCGCCCCGTATCATAGCATCGCAGACGACGCGTCGGGCGATCACGCTTATCAGCGTTTCTGCATAGCACTCGACAAGCGGCGGATCGAGTGCTACGCTCCGCCCCGTCGGTTGGCTCCGCTTCGGGCCTCCGGGCTGACCCTACAGGAGGCGTCATTATGCTGGTCATCGGAAAAGATCTCGTCGTCGATTATCCGGTCATCGATGCGGACGCCCACGTCAACGAACCGCCGGACCTCTGGCAATCACGGCTGCCGGCAAACATGCGTGAGCGCGGGCCGAAGGTGGTGCGCACGGACGCCGGAGATTCGTGGTCCATCGATGGCGGCAAGGTCATTCGGCTGGTGAAGCCGACGGCCCTTGCGGGCCTGAGCTACGTGCAGGCCGGCAAGACCGCCATTACGTACGACAACATGCGGCCGGGGAGTTTTGACCCCAAAGCGCGTCTCCACGACATGGACATGGACGGCATGGCCTGCCAGGTCCTATACCCCAGCATCGGCCTTCAGGGCGGCAAGGCCTACAGCGACGATCCTGAGCTCCAGATCGCCTGCGTCCGCGCCTACAACGACTGGCTGGCGGAGTTCTGCGGCTATGCTCCGAAGCGGCTCTATGGCCTGTCGATCATTCCCACAGTCGGCGTCGCCGCGGCCATTGCGGAGATGAAGCACGGGCTCGATATCGGCATGCGCGGGGCAATTATCTCTACCTTCCCCAACGGCACGCTCGATCCGGAGCCCGAAGACGCGGCCTTCTGGGACTTCTGCCAGGACGCCGACATCCCGGTCCAGGTGCACATCGGCAGCTTCAACCGGACGCCGATGGTGCCGCGCGCGAAGCGGAAATCGCTTGGCATTCGGCCCGACCTCAAGGCCGGCGCCGGCGCCATGCCGATCGTCATGGACTTCATCGAATGCGGCATCCTGGATGACTTCCCCCGCCTGAAGCTGGTCATGGTGGAGGCTGGCGTTGGCTGGATCCCCACCCTGCTGGAGCAGGCCGACGACTTCTACCAGCGCTACCGCTGGACTTCGGCCACGGGCGAGGACTACAAGCTTTCACCCAGCGAGTACTTCTACCGCAACTTCTACTCCACTTTCATGATCGACACGATGGGGATGGCGCTGCGTCACAAGTGCGGCATCGATCACATCATGTGGTCAACGGACTACCCGCACGGCGGCACGGAATGGCCGTACTCCCGGACCTGGCTGGAGCGCAACTTCAGCGGCCTGCCCTATGACGAGGTCCGCAAGATGATCCATGACAACGCCGTCGCGCTGTACAGGCTCACGCCGCCACCATCGGAGAAGGGTGTGATCACGGACTCCCCGCAGAAGGTCGGCCGGATGGCGCAGCCCGTAACGTAGGTTTCCGCAGGGGGTGGTCGCCTGAGCAGCCACCCCCTGCAGCTCCCCCTCGGGAGCGGGGGACCGGGGGACCGGCAGGGGCCAGGAACGACAGACGCACGCATGGACAGCGAGAGGTGCAGCGATGGACCTGTTTGAGGCGATCTACTCCCTGAGGTCGATGCGGCGGCTCAAGCCGGATCCTGTTCCGGACGAGACGATCTGGCGCATCTTGGACGCGGCGATCCACGCTCCCAACGGGGGCAACCTCCAGCCGTGGAACTTCCTCGTCCTGCGCGACCCCGCGGTCAAACGCAAAATGCAGGAATTCTACCAGGAGGGCATGGCGGCCATCGCCAAGGAGCGGCCGCCCCTGACGCCTGCGCAAGAGGCAGAGCGACAGAAGAGCCCCGGCTACCACCTGACCCATCACCTGGCGGACGCGCCGGCGCTCATCCTGGGCTCCGTGCGCCTCGAAGACGTCGCTTCGACGACGCCGCCCGGCGCCTGCATCTACCCGGCACTGCAGAACCTGATGCTCGCCGCCCGCGCCGAAGGGCTGGGAACGGTCCTCACCACGCTCCACCGCTACCGGGAGCAGGAAGTGCGCCGGTTCCTCGGCATCCCCGACGGCTACGAGACGATGGGCCTCATCCCGCTCGGCCATCCCGTCGGCAGATTTGGCCCGCTGGTGCGCCGTCCCGTGGAAGAGGTGACCTACTGGGACGGCTGGGGCAAGACTCGGCCACGTACGGACGACGTGGGCGCTGGCGCCGGATCGATGGAAATGTTCGAGGCGATGTACACGCAGCGCGCCATGCGTCGCCTGAAGCCCGATCCCGTTCCGGAGGCGCTGCTCTGGCGCATCCTGGAGGCAGCTACGCAAGCGGCGAACGGGGCGAACATGCAGAACTGGCGATTCATCGTCGTGCGCGACCCGGCGCTGAAGCGAACGATCCATGAGTTCTACCGCGATGGCGGCGCCCACGTGACGCGCCCCAACGGACTCCTCGCCTCCAACAGTAACCAGCCCTCCACCCTGAAGTCCAGCCCCTTCCTGTCTGAGCACCTTGCCGATATTCCGGCGCTGATCATCGGGGTGGTCCAGGGGGAGACCGCGTCCGTCACGCCTCCGGAAGCGAACATCTTCCCGGCGCTGCAGAACATGATGCTGGCCGCGCGCGCCCTGGGGTTGGGGACCACCCTGACCACGCTGCACCGCCACAGGGAGACCGATGTGAAGAAGCTCCTGGGAATCCCGGAGGATGCGGGTACGTGGGCGCTCATCCCGGTCGGGTGGCCGATGGGGCACTTCGGCCCCAACAGGCGCGATCCGGTGGAGGAAGTGACGAGCTGGGATCGCTTCGGCGTCCGGCGACGCTCGACAGTGGCGGCGTGACGGCGCCGTCCGGCTAGGCGGGGGTCGCCGCTCCCTTCGTCACACCGGCCGTAATCAGCCGCTCGATATCGCCCTGATCGTACCCGAACTCGCTCAACACGGACGCGGAGTGCTGGCCCAGGCCCGGCAGCGTTGGCGCGCGGGCAACGGCATCGGAGAACTGGACCTTGGGCCCGTTGCACCAGATGCGACCGTACTCACCGAGGTCGGCCTCGATGGCGATGCCAGCGGCGCGGGTATGCGGGTCGTTGATGGTCATCGCCCGGCCGGTGAGGAGCGTGAGCTTCCCTCCCTTGGTCGGCGTATCGGCCGCCTGAGTCGCGCCGCCTGCCCCGGTGTCCTCATCGTCGTCGCCGCAGCCGACCAGCGCCAGACCGGCGCCACCCGCGGCCACGGAGGCCATGAGATCACGTCGGGTCAAATGCCAGTTCCAGATGTTGTCCGCGTTATCCACCGCTTTCCCTTCCTTCTCAGTCTGAGTGCGACCCGCCTTTTCCGCCTCCGTCCGCACGGGGCCATCGCATGTGTGCACCCGGTACATACAAAAAGTCAAGCCAGTGAGGCGGACATCCGACGCCATGCTGTAGAATAGGGAGGCCCTTCGAAACAGCGTCCCCGGGGCACCATCCCTTCTGTACAGCGGGGAGGCCGACAACGACCGACAGTCACGACCGCTCCCATATCCTCATCCGCCTTCTCCAGGAGCGCATCCTCGTGCTCGATGGCGCGATGGGAACGATGATCCAGCAGCACCGCCCTGCTGAGGCCGATTTTCGCGGCGATCGATTCCGTGATCATCCCTCCGATCTCAAGGGCAATAACGACCTGCTCTGCATTACCCGTCCGGAGATCATCCGTGGCATCCACGCCGCCTACCTGGACGCGGGCGTCGATATCATCGAGACGAACACCTTTGCCTCCACCGCCATCGCCCAGTCCGACTACGGTCTGCAGGCGCTGGCCTACGAGATGAACGTGGCGGGCGCTCGCCTGGCGCGGAAAGCCGCGGATGTGGCGGAAGCGCGCGATCCCTCCCACCCCCGCTTTGTGGCCGGGACCATCGGCCCCACCAACCGGACCGCCTCCATCTCTCCGGACGTGAACGACCCCGGCGCCCGCAACGTCACGTTTGATGAGCTTGCCGCCGCCTATTACGACGCCGCCCGTGGCTTGCTCGATGGGGGCGCGGACATCCTCCTCGTCGAGACGATATTCGATACGCTGAACGGCAAGGCCGCCATCTTCGCGATCGAGCGGCTGTTCGAGGAGCGCGGAGAGCGCTGCCCGGTGATGCTCTCCGGCACCATCGTCGACCGCAGCGGACGTACGCTCACGGGCCAGACGGTGGAGGCATTCTGGTACTCCATGTCCCACGCCAGACCCCTCGCCATCGGCTTCAACTGTGCTCTGGGGGCGGAGGACCTTCGTCCCTACGTGGAGGAGCTTTCCGCGTTGAGCGGGACATATGTTTCGGTGTACCCCAACGCCGGACTGCCCAACGCCTTTGGGGGCTACGACGAGACGCCGGAATCGATGGCGAAGACGCTGCGCGAGTTCGCCCTGCGAGGCTGGGTAAACATCGTGGGCGGATGCTGCGGCACCACCCCGGATCACATCGCCGCCTTTGTGGAGGCGGTGCGCGGGGTTCCCCCACGCCGCCTCCACCCGGTGGAGCCGCTGCTGCGACTGTCCGGCCTGGAGCCCCTCGTCGTCCGGCCGGAGAGTAACTTCATCAATGTGGGGGAGCGCACCAACGTCACCGGCTCCCGCCGCTTCGCCCGGCTCATCCGGGAGAACGACTATAACGCGGCGCAGGTCGTGGCCCGGCACCAGGTGGAGAACGGGGCACAGCTCCTTGATGTGAACATGGACGAGGGCCTGCTGGATTCGGAAGCGGCGATAGCGCGCTTCCTCAGCATCATCGCTACGGAGCCGGACATAGCCAAAGTGCCGGTCGTCATCGACTCCTCGAAATGGTCCGTGATCGAGGCCGGGCTCAAGTGCGTGCAGGGGAAGTCCGTGGTTAACTCGATCAGCCTGAAGGAGGGCGAAGAGGCGTTCCTGCGCCAGGCCACGCTCGTGCGCCGCTACGGCGCCGCCGCCATCGTCATGGCGTTCGATGAGCGGGGGCAAGCGGACAGCAAGGAACGCAAGGTGGAGATCTGCCGGCGCGCCTACAAGCTGCTGACCGAACGGGTGGGCTTCCCGCCTGAGGACATCATCTTCGACCCCAACATCTTCGCCATCGCCACCGGCATCGAAGAACACAACCGCTACGCCATCGACTACATCGAGGCGGTGCGTGAGATGAAGGCGAGCCTGCCCCTGGTTCACATCTCCGGCGGTGTGAGCAACCTCTCCTTCTCCTTCCGCGGCAATGAGAGGGTGCGTCAGGCCATGCACTCCGCCTTTCTCTACCACGCCATCCGCGCCGGCATGGATATGGGCATCGTCAACGCCGGCCAGTTGGAGGTGTACGAGGAGATCCCGCGGGAGCTGCTGGAGCGGGTGGAGGACGTCATCTTCGATCGGCGTGCGGACGCGACGGAACGGCTGCTGGAGATCACCGAGCGCTACCGCAGTGACGGCATCACGGCGGCGGTGGTGGATGCGGAGTGGCGCAAGCTGCCGGTGCGGGAGCGCCTAGTCCACGCCCTGGTCAACGGTATCGCGGAGGAGATCGAGGTGGACGTGGAGGAGGCGCGCCAGGCGGCGTCGCGTTCGCTGGACGTGATCGAGGGGCCGCTGATGGACGGCATGAACGTCGTCGGCGATCTGTTCGGAGCGGGCAAGATGTTCTTGCCCCAGGTCGTAAAAAGCGCCCGCGTGATGAAGCGCGCCGTCGCCCACCTCACCCCGTACATTGAGGCGGAGGGCGCGGCGGCGGGGGAGCGGCGCGCCGCGGGGAAGGTGCTCCTCGCCACGGTCAAGGGCGACGTTCATGATATCGGCAAGAACATCGTCGGAGTAGTACTGCAGTGCAACAACTACGAGGTGATCGATCTCGGCGTGATGGTGCCTTCCCAGACCATCCTGGAAACGGCGAGGCGGGAGAACGTCGATATCATCGGCCTCTCCGGGCTGATCACCCCTTCCCTGGACGAGATGGTGCACGTCGCCGGCGAGATGGAACGGGAAGGCCTGCGCCTGCCGCTGCTCATCGGCGGAGCCACCACCTCTCGCGTCCACACGGCCGTCAAGATCGCGCCGCAGTACAGCGGCCCTGCCCTCTGGGTGGCAGATGCATCCCGCGCCGTGGGCGTGGTGAGCGGCCTGCTGGCGGACGACCAGCGTCCCGCCCTCCTCGCAGGGGTGCGGAAAGACTACGAAGACGCCCGCGCCCTCTACGCCGGCCGCGATCGTGCGGCGCGGCTGCTGCCGCTGGCGGAGGCGCGCGCCCGATCGCCCCGCTACACCACGCCCGCTCCCGCGCCGCTGCGGCCCGGCGTCACCGTGTTCGACGACTACCCCCTGGAGGAACTGCGCCCCTACATCGATTGGACGCCCTTCTTCCACGCCTGGGAGATGAAAGGGCTCTACCCGCAGATCCTGGACGACGAGCGCCGCGGCACGGAGGCGCGCAAGCTCATCGCCGATGGGAAGGCGTTGCTGGACCGGATCATCCGGGAGCGGCTGGTCCGGGCGAAAGCGGTGGCGGGGATATTCCCCGCCAACCGAACCGGCGACGACGACATCGCCGTCTACACCGACGAGGCCCGGCGGGGAGTGCGCGCCGTGCTGCACACGCTGCGCCAGCAGGCGGATGTGGGCACGGAACGCCCCAACCTGGCGCTGGCCGACTTCGTCGCTCCGGAGGGAACGGCGGATTACATCGGCGCATTCGCCGTCACCACGGGGCTGGGGCTGGACACGCTGACCCACCGCTTCCGGGCGGAACACGATGACTACAATGCGATCATGGCGGAGGCGCTGACGGACCGGCTGGCGGAAGCGCTTGCGGAACGCCTCCACCAGCGCGTGCGGACGGAGCTGTGGGGCTACGCTGCTTCGGAACAGCTCAGCCCGGCAGCGCTCATCGATGAGCAGTACCAGGGCATCCGCCCGGCGCCGGGTTACCCCGCCTGCCCGGATCACACCGAAAAGGGCGCCATCTTCACGCTGCTGGAGGCGGAGCAGAACGCATCGATCCGGCTCACGGAGAGTTACGCCATGAGCCCCGGCTCCTCCGTCTCCGGCCTGTACTTCTGGCGGCCAGAGTGCCGTTACTTCACGCTGGGCGCCATCAACCGCGACCAGGTGGCGGACTACGCCCGCCGCAAAGGGATGACCCTGGCGGAAGCAGAGCGCTGGCTGCGGCCTACCCTGGCGTACGAGCCCTAGCCGGGGCGCACCCGCATGGCACGATCAATCCGGGTGGACCACGCACAACGGGCCAGATGCCCCTGCCCTCTTCCCCCAACACCATCTAGCCTTTGCTCATCGGCGTGGGCCCGGGCGTTCGTCATCGGGCTGAGCGTGCTGGTGGTGTCAGAGCTGCACAAGCTCTTGAGACGGGACGACCGGAGCAATCATGGGGTCCCGGCCGCACCCAACGACTAGTGCGGAGTGCAGCCCCCGGCGGCGCACAGCGTCTAATCGTCGTCGCGTCCGCCACCCTTACCGCCGCCGCCACGGCTATCGCCATCGGAGTCCCGACCGTTGTCCTCACGAGCGTCGCTTCCGCTCTTCCTGTCGCTCTTGTCTTCGCTGCCGCGCTCTGACGAGTTGCCGCCCGGCTTACCATCGTCGCCAAACTGAGATCTTGCTTCCCTATCGCCCTTGCCGTCAGCGGACCGGGAGGAGGATATCCCCTTCTCCTTGTCGCCATGGGTCTGGAGCGCAGCGACCTGCCCTTTCCCCTTGTCACCATCGGGGCCTGGCGCGCGGCGGATTTGGCATGGGCGATGGTTAAGCTGATGGCGTTCGTGGCGCCGCGGTTGGCCTGGCGAGCACGCCCTACTTCCTGTTCGGCACGGCGCTGGCGGGAGGCGGGTTCACCCTGACCAGCCTCCTGTTGGGACGCATCCGGCGGGGCGATGGTGTGGCCTACGCGCCGGCTATCGCGGTGGGCGGCATCATCACCCTGCTACTGCGGTAAGCGAGCGCACGTTTACGCTTCCGGGGGGCTAGTGCCCGTACGCCGCCAGGTAGTTCTTGATCTCCTTGCGAGGGTCTTCGTTGCCCGCCTGCCAGCGGTCGAACAACTGCTTGCCGTCGATCGTGTAGACGGGCCGGTTCAACTCCGCCAGCAGCGGCAGCGTGTGCACCACCCGGCTTGTTAGCGATTTTGGCTCGGCGCAGCAGAGCGCCAGTGTCGCCTCCACGAACGTCTCCATCGGCTCCGTGCCTTCGGCGGAGACACCGACGGAACGGGAGAGCGGGGTGGAGACAGCGCCCGTTGGGGCAAGGCTGTTCACGGCGATGTTGTCCTGGTACAGCTCCGATGCCGCGCCCGTGACGACGCGGTCGATGAACGCCTTGGTCCCCCCGTAGATGCTGGCGCCGCCCATGCCGTAGCCGCTCCCGCTTTCCGGGTGGGGACGGGGCGCCGCTTGCTGGGAGGAGATGAAGACGATCCAGCCGGCGCCCTTCTCCCGCATGCCGGGGATGACCGCCTTCGACATGTCCCAGCCACCCCAGACGTTGGTTTTCACGCCGGCGATGAACATATCGAACGGCGTCTCTGCGAAGGGTGTGCGCCAATCGGTTCCCCATTCGCGCGGTGCGGCGGCGCTGTGGACGAGGATATCGGGCGAGCGACCGAAGGCGTCCTCGATCTGCTTCACGATCTTCGCCTTGTCGTAGTCCGGGTCGCTGATATCGGCGCGGATGGCGATCGCCGTGCCGCCGATCGCCTTGATCCGTTGCAAGCCCTCT